>JAYTUR010000100.1:0-2773 GCA_043744475.1 Saprospiraceae bacterium
GTGTCTGCAAGGCTTTTTTTGTTGGTACTCTATCTTAGTCATATATTTCCTTTCTACGACCAACAGCCACGACATTTACAACTAAAAGATTATCATAAATGTCGTAAATAATGCGATAATCTCCTTTTTTGATACGATAACCATCCCGTCCTTGAAGTTTTTTGAAGCCTTGGGGTCTTGGGTTTTCAGCTAAGGCTTCTATTACATCCAAAAGTTTATCTGCAACGTCATCAGGCAACTAATCCAATTGCTTTTGAGCTGATTTACGAATTTGAATTTGATAGGGCATTTTGTTTTCTCTTTTGACGTTGCAAACGATATTCCTCTAAAGAAATAGAAGGCTCTTCACGGCTTTTTACAGCATCATAAAGTTTAATATCCTCCATTTCTTCTAACTTTTCCAATAGGTCGAGATAGATTTTGATAGGCACAACTGCCGCTGACTTCTCTCCTTTTTCGTCAATAATGAATTGAATATCTGATAGCTTCATTTTTATTAATTTTTACAAATTTAAACACTTTTTTCAAAAAAATTCACAGAACTCAAACTCTTTTCTTGCCTGTTTCATTATAAAGTTATAATTTAGCGAATATTCGCTGAAATTTGATTTTTAAAATTTTTGATTTTTATCAAAACATTGAAAATCAATATTTTACAACAAATAATAAAAATCTCTTAATTACAAAAGTTAAAATAATGACTGATACACTCGTCAAAAATGACATTCTAAATGGTGGGGCATTTATCATACAAGATTCTACCCCTGATGCCACTTTTATCCCCGAAGAACTCAACGAAGAGCAATTGATGGTTCGAGCGATGATTCAAGACTTCATCAAAAATGATATTGAACCCAATCGTATGGCTCTTGAAAAACAAAAAGAAGGTTTGGCAACAGGTCTGCTTGAAAAAATGGGGTCTTTGGGGCTTTTGGGTACACACATGCCTGAAATCTATGGCGGCACAGCGATGGATACCAATACCAACACCATGATTTGCGATGCGCTCGGCCCTGCGGGTGGTTTCACAGTTTCTTATGCCGTTCAAACGGGCATTGGCATGTTGCCGATTTTTTACTTCGGTACGGAAGCACAAAAAGCGGAATATTTGCCCCGTACCATCAGCGGCGAACTTAAAGTCGCTTATTGTTTGACCGAACCGGGCAGTGGTTCAGATGCTTTGGCAGCGAAAACCCGCGCCGACCTGTCGGAAGATGGTAAAAACTATATCATCAACGGTCAAAAAATGTGGATTTCCAACGGTGGTTGGGCAGACATGTTCATCGTTTTTGCAAAAATTGAAGGCAGCAAGTTCACGGGCATCATGGTTGACCGCCATACTGAGGGGGTCACTTTGGGCGCGGAAGAAGATAAATTAGGCATCAAAGGCTCATCAACACGTCAAATTTATTTTGAAAACGTCAAAGTGCCAGTTGGCAACGTCTTAGGCGAAGTTGGCAAAGGTCACTTAATTGCTTTCAATGTCTTAAACGTAGGACGTTTCAAGTTGGGTGCTTTGTGTCTCGGTGGTGCAAAAGCCGTTGCAACAATGGGGATTCAATACGCCAAAGAACGTCAACAATTCAAGCAACCCATCGCCAATTTCGGTGCAATTCAGTATAAAATCGCTGAAATGGGCATTAAAATTTTTGTCGGTGATTCTTCTCAATACCGTATTTCGCATTTGATGCAAGAGCATATTCACACATCGCTTGAAGAAGGAAAATCTTATTCCGAAGCAACACTTGAAGCAGCAGAAGAATATTCAATTGAGTGTGCTTTAATAAAATTTATCGGTTCAGAAGCCCTTGACTATGTGGTTGATGAAAACGTGCAAATACATGGTGGCATGGGCTTTTCAGAAGAAGGTCATGCAGCCCGCGCCTACCGCGACAGCCGTATCAACCGCATTTATGAAGGTACAAACGAAATCAATCGCCTTTTATCAGTTGATATGTTGTTGAAAAAAGCGATGAAAGGAAAACTCGACATCGTTAGTCCAGCATGGGCAGTGCAAAAAGAATTGGCTTCGATGCCGTCTTTTGGTCGTCCCGAAGGTGAGTACGCTGACGAATATGCAGCATTGAAGGATTTCAAAAAAATCATTTTGATGGTCGCAGGTGGTGCTGCCAAAATGCAAATGGACGGTAAAATTGACCTCCAAAACGAGCAGGAGATTTTGATGAACGTGGCGGATATGTTGGCAGAAACATTCAATTCTGAATCTACATTATTACGTGTCCACAAGTTGGCAGGTATGGGCAACAGACCCCTCAGTATGGACGTGTATGATGCGATTTTGAAAGTCCAATTTGCCGATGCCACAGCACGTATGGCAAAATGGGCAACGGATGCACTCTGTTCTTATGCCGAAGGTGATATGTTGAAAACGTTTTTAATGGGTTTAAAACGCTTCACAAAGTATCCACCCGTCAATGTTAAAAAAGAACGCCGGACGGTTGCAGCCGCCATGATTGCTGCCAATGAGTTCTGTTTTTAAGAATATCTATTCTTTGAATTGAAATATGACCTAACCAAATTATAGGCTGTTCACACAAGTGAGGAGCCTTTTTTTGTTAAAAAAAAGTTAGTCCCGACATTGAGAACTACATTTGCAATCCTTTTTTTGAAAAAATTCATATCCGATGATGAAGAAATCGTTTTCCTTGAGCTTAAATAAAGGCTTCAATCTGCCCATTACTGAGGGGGTCAAATTTATGCTCATCAGTACTTTGTGTTTTACTTTTATGCAAGGCTTAATCAAATATTTGCC
>JAYTUR010000101.1:0-2754 GCA_043744475.1 Saprospiraceae bacterium
CCGAGCCAGTAGTTTGAATTGTGGCGGGCGAAATGGTTAGGTTGTGCAAAATTTGAAATTTCGTAATGTAAATAGCCATTTCGACGCATTTGATCCATCAAAATCTCGAATTGACGGGCTTGATGCTCATCCGATACTGAGGGGGTCTTTTTGTTTTTCACAAGGCTGTGTAAAGCCGTCCCTTCCTCCACCGTCAAACCATAGCATGAAATATGTGGAATATCATAATCAAAAACTGTTTGCAAATTGTGTAACCATTGCGTATCGCTTGTGGTAGGTGAGCCATAAATCAAATCCACAGTCAAATTATCAAAACCTACATCTTGAGCGTATTCGATGCACATTTTGGCTTCAATGGCGTTGTGCGCGCGATTCATCCACCGCAAGTCTTCTTCTGAAAAAGATTGAATGCCGATGCTGAGGCGATTGATGGGCGTAGATTGTTTCAACGCTTGAAGGTAGTCAAGACTTAAATCATCGGGATTGGCTTCAAGCGTAATTTCTGGATTGTCTGCAATGGAAAAATTGCTGTATATTTTTTTAAATAAAACATCTAAATCATTGACATTCAATATAGAAGGTGTGCCGCCGCCGAAATATATGGTTTCAATAGTTGCCCGATTGAGATAGTCTTTTTGCAAGTCCAATTCCGTCAAAATAGCGGTGAGCATCTCGTCTTTTAGCCGTAGCGAAGTCGAAAAATGGAAGTTGCAGTAGTGACACGCCTTTCTGCAAAATGGAATATGAATGTACAGTCCCGCCAAAGTAAATGTGAGTAGGTTGCTTTTTAAAAAACGTAAAGAACCGCTTTTTTACGTAAATCGCTTAATTTTGAGCGAAATACTGAGGGGGTCGCAAAAAGGTTTTTTACAGACAACTTTTTTGCAATGCTGTAATCATTGATTATCAAATTTTTATAAAAATGAAAAAAATACTATTTATTGACCGCGACGGTACACTCATCGTTGAGCCACCTATTGATTTCCAAATTGACTCACTTGAAAAACTCGAATTTTATCCACACGTTTTTAAATATTTGGGTAAAATAGCAGAAGAATTGGATTACGAATTGGTCATTGTATCCAATCAAGACGGGCTGGGTACGCCTGCCAATTCGTGGGAAAACTTTTTGCCGCCGCACAACAAAATGCTCAAAACCTTTGAAAATGAAGGGATTACGTTTGCCGATATTCTCCTTGACCCCACTTTTGAGTATGAAAATGCACCGACCCGTAAACCGAGAACGGGCATGATGACAAAATACATGGCAGATACTGAGGGGTACGATTTAGCCAACAGTTTTGTCATTGGCGACCGTGTGACGGATATCCAATTGGCTAAAAACTTAGGTTGTAAAGGCATTTATTTGTCAGATAATAATTGGAAAATCAAAGAATTAGCACTTGAAAACGATTGCGCTTTGGTAACGTCTCATTGGAAAGATATTTACGAATTTTTGAAACTCAATGATCGCACGGCGACGGTTCGACGCACAACAAAAGAGACAGATATATCCATTTATTTGAATCTTGATGGCACAGGGCAGTCGGATATGAAAACAGGTTTGGGCTTTTTTGACCACATGCTTGACCAATTGGCACGTCATTCGGGCAGCGATTTGACGGTTCATGTTAAAGGTGATTTGCACATTGACGAACATCATACGATTGAAGACACAGCGTTGGCTTTGGGCGAAGCCTATTATATGGCATTGGGTTCAAAATTGGGTATCGAACGTTATGGTTTTTGTTTGCCAATGGACGATTGTTTGTGTCAAGTGGCTTTAGATTTTGGCGGTCGCCCCTGGTTAGTGTGGGATGCGGATTTTAAACGTGAAAAAATAGGCGAAATGCCCACGGAGATGTTTTACCATTTTTTCAAATCGTTCAGTGACGCATCACGTAGTAACTTGAATATCAAGGCGGAAGGGACGAATGAACATCATAAAATCGAAGCAATTTTTAAAACATTCGCCAAAGCCATCAAAATGGCGATTCGGCGTGATGTGAATAATATGCGGTTACCTTCAACGAAGGGAGTTTTGTGATGAAAATACTGCGAGAAAAGTAGAAAACCCAATGAATAGTATGTACCAACGTTAAACTGAAATTTACTATTCATTGGGTTACGTTTAAAAAAGAAGTCAATTTTTAAAATTTTTGCCACATTATTCCTTAAAAAGCCCCTTCTATTATAAAATTTGTAGAAGGTTTCTTTTTCTCTTTCAAAGTTATGTTACTCGGCATGGCTCTAAAAATTTGACCTTCTATCTGACACCCACCTTTAGCATGATTTTCGTGTTCTGTATTAATCGTAGGGTCATTTGGATTTTCATTGAAATCTTTTTTACCCCATTGTTTAAAGAAAAAAGGTGTTTCAGTTCTTTCACATTCTTTTTTTATTGATTCAATCCAACGTTTTTTAATAGGTCGAGCCTTTGGACCAGATTCACCACCCACAATAACCCAATCAATCTGCTCTAAATATAAGTTTTTAACTTCTCCAATAAGTGGCTCAATTGATAAAAATTTAGTTTTGGCAGGAGTATCAATTAAATCTAAAATCCGATTTGATACCTTTTCGTTTTCTACTGATACACCCATCCATATATTTTCAGTCCAATCAAGTTCACAAGCTATTTCTTTGAGTCTTTCAGAGCGTTTAGTTAAAACTTGATATATATGAGGCGTTGTATTCATTACTTGAAATACCAATTTTATGTACTCCAAAGGTACTTCTGGGTGGAACAAATCA
>JAYTUR010000102.1:0-2750 GCA_043744475.1 Saprospiraceae bacterium
TTAGAAATACGTGTTTCAGTTGCAAATAAGCCCAAAACATCGCTGTTTAAGGTCTTCAACTTTTCTACATCTTTTTCTGGCATACCGTAATACATCACGGAACCAATAGTTTGTTTACCGCCTATCAAAGCAGATTGCAGTGACAAACCACCGCCAAAACACCAACCCACATTGGCAATTTTAGCTTTTTTACCTACAAACATAACGCCGCCTTTCATGATATTATTAAGCCGTTCGGGTTTCGCGCCTTGCATGAGTTGACCTGCAACTTTTGGGTCGTTACTCGATTGTCCATCGTACATATCTAAGGCTAAAACATTGACATTTTCACCTAAATCGGTATAAAAAATGTCCGATTGACGCATAATGTATTCATTCAAGCCCCACCATTCTTGATAAACGAATAGCCATTTATTCGATTTTTTCTTAGCTTTTATGAGATAACCTTTGGCATCAACGTCGTCAGGCGTTTTGAAAGTGATGCTTTGACCTTTACCTTCATAATTAAGGGCTAATGGTGCTGGATGCAATGCTTGAAATTCTGGGTCGAGTGCGAATGCCGACATACCATAAGGTTGCGATTCAGTATGGCACATAGGCATCGCTGAGGAAGCTGTACGGTTGGGATTCGGTTTTTGAAAACTCCCAAACAGGCTAATGAGGATTGCAAAAAAAGAAATAGTTAGGTTGCTCATCGTTAAATGATTTTTATTAGTGATAAATGGTGAAATATGAAAAAAAAATTATTCTTCACTCTTTTTCCCGCTCTGTTTGGCTTGGTTCAAACGATAGCTGAAAGTCAAATTGATTTGCCGTTTTCTGCCTAAAAAATTACCTGATGTATAAAAATTGGACCCCTCAGTAATAAAGCGGTTTCGACGTGAATTGAACAAATCTGAGACATTGAGCGTCATTGTTCCTGTCCCTTTCAAGATGTCTTTGTTCACGCCTAAGTCAACATAAAATAACGCTTTTCGTTCACCTTGTGGCGTTTTTTGTGGTGCTTCATAATTGCCACGTACTTGAAAATCAATACTTTGTGGTAAAGAAAACTTTGAAGTATGCCGCACAAACCAACTATATGTGTCGCTGGTTATGGTTGTCCCAATATTAGCCCCGTCAGTAATCGAACGGAAAAAATTGAAATTATTATCCATTTTCCACCATTTTATAGGCGTATATTGGCTTGTAAATTCAGCTCCAAATGCATCTTCAACCAACAAATTTTCTGGATGCGTATTGGCAAATCCCAAATTATCTACCCGTCGAATACTTTGTATTTTATCTGATGTATGCCGATAATAAAGCGCCGATGATAATGAGCCTTTTTCAAAATACTTGATATGTCCTAACTCAAACGCATGTGAAAACTCTGGATTGAGGGCGGGATTGCCCGAAAAATAGTTCCGATTGTCGCTATATGTCACAAACGGGCTCAATTCATCATAAATTGGACGACGCACACGACGGCTATAACTCAACTGAATAGCATTCTCTTTCGGCAATTTATAGGTAAAATGGGCACTTGGGAACAAGTTGGCGTAATCACGAGGATGAACTTCATTTGTTTTTTGCAATGTCGTTTTGGCATCGGTTATTTCACCACGCAAACCAAATTGATAAGAGAGATTGCCTTGTTTATTGCCTAAAATGGCATAAGCGGCATGAATATTTTCATCATAAATAAAATAATTGTCTAATCCGGGCAATGTAAAAAACGCCCCATTTGCTCCTTGTTCTGTTGCGATATAGTCGTTAATCATACGCCGAAAACTGCTGCGTAAGCCTGTTTCAAATTTGCCTTCTTTGCCTATCGGGTGCACATAATCTAACTGAAAGAGGTATTGTTTTTCATATTCATCATTCAATGCTTTTTGCAATTTATTGTTCAAAGTGTTGGGTGAACTATCTGCAAAAACACTGTTTTGTGTAAAAACTTGGTCTGAACGTTCCCAATAATCTAAAAATCGAAAGTCAGCGATCAATTCTTGCCCTTTTTTATTATATGTTTTTTTGTAACTCAAACCCGTTTCAGAATGTGGTTCATGCTCCTTTTCATCTTGCTGACGCATCGTTATTGTTTTTAGATTATTCGTTTTGAAAAGATAATCTTTATAAACTAAATCCGTAATACGTCGAACGTCGGTTCTACGCAATACATAAAATGCCGTCAAAATGTTTTTGGAATTGAAAAAATAATCCAAGCCCGCTTTGACGTTATTATGTAGCCCTGTCATCGTACCTTTTCTATCAATCTGCGAAATGTAAGTCGTATCATTCGCATACACTTCTTGATATTGCGAACCGACCCCCGGCTGTTGGCGATAAGCCATGCCATAATTGACAAAAAAATTGACTTTCTTATGCCGATAATTGACATTTGCTGCTAAGCCATAATTGGCAGGAAAGCCCGTAATGACCTCAAAAGAGCCATTAAAACCTTGTTTTTGCTCCTTTTTCAAGACAATATTGATGATACCCGACATACCTTCCGCTTCATAACGCGCCGAAGGGTTGGTAATAATTTCTACTTTATCAATCAAGTTGCCTTGTAATTGTTGCAAACCCGAACCGCCTTTAAAACTCACTAAACCCGACGGTTTACCATCTATCAAAATACGCACATTTTGGCTACCGCGCAACTTGACATTGCCGTCCACATCAACGGATACTGAGGGGATATTGCCCAAAATATCTATCGCCGAACCACCCGCATTTGATAGGTCTTTACCGACATTAAAAATCTTTTT
>JAYTUR010000103.1:0-2747 GCA_043744475.1 Saprospiraceae bacterium
CATTCAAAAGGCGATTTTTGAGCGCAGCGAAAAAGAGCCAGTAATATCTCCGAACTCATGTTATTTGGTATTGAGGTAACTCTTGTAAAGTGTTGATTAGCAGCTAAATACTGAGGGGGGCTCAAAGTAATAATTTTTGACTAAATACTTTTAAAAATGCCTATTGAAATCAATGAACTGAATATCCACGTCAATCTGGACGACTCTGGGGGCAACCAAAATGGTGAAAAAGCTAACAGTGGTGGCGGCGATGCAGACGCTGAACAAGCATTGATTGACAAAGTGGTTGAGCAAGTTTTAAACATCATTAAAGAACAAACCGAACGATGACACTATGGCTGATGGCAAATTTATACACGTAACAATTGAGGCATTTTCAGATAGAAAATTGCAAAATTCTCTTGGAAAACCTTACGAATTGCCTTTAAATCCTGAGCAATACAGCCAGAATTTTAAGGTCGAACTCGACAGGTCTCGCGGTAATGGTAGCGCAGGTACTGCCCTCAAATTCAAATCTGTTGCACCCGAACAGTTGCAAATAGAATTTATGTTTGACAGCACGGGCGCTATTCTCAATTATCCGAAGACTGGCACTGTAAACGAGCAAGTCAAAGAGTTTATGGCTTTCGTCTATAATATGCACGGGCCGATTCATCAACCTAAGTTCTTAAAACTGCATTGGGGAAGCAATAATTTTACGCATCAACTGGATGGTTTTGATTGTATTTTGAGCAATTTAGACATTAAATACGTTCTTTTCAACCGCTCTGGTGAGGCATTGAGGGCAAAAGTCAATGCCACTTTTTTGCGCTACGTGGAGCAAACCAAAGAGACAATTATAGCTGATAGACAGTCGCCCGATTTGACGCACGTTCGGGCAGCGAACGAGGGAGACCGCTTGACGTTGATGACTTATAATATTTATGCTGACCAAAGTTTTTACTTGAAAGTCGCCCGCGCCAATAATTTGACGACGTTCAGAAAGTTGAAACCCGGCACTGAAATCTTTTTTCCACCCATTGATAAATCCGCTTGAATATGCCTTTAGCCACAGGAGAACGCTTGATTCCCAATGATTCTAAACATGATGTCGTGTCGTTTGACATCTTGATAAATGGGACGAATGTTGCGACAAAACATCAGATATTATCGGTATCTGTGACGAAGGAGGTCAATCGCATCCCAATGGCACGGCTTGCGCTCATTGATGGTAATGCCGCTAATGAAACATTTGAAGTCAGTGAAACCAATGATTTTATTCCGGGTAACAAAATAGAAATCAAAGTGGGTCGAGATGGTATCAATAAGACCATTTTTAAAGGCATTATTCTGCGTCACAGTCTTAAAGTCAGGCAAGGTGGCGACTCAATGTTGAGTATTGAGGCAAAAGATGAAGCTGTAAAACTAACAATTGGGCGCAAAAATAAATATTTTGAGAATGTAAAAGACAGCGATGCCATATCAACTGCCCTTTCTGCACACAAAGGTAGTGTAGAAGCGACGACGGTAACGCATAAAGAAATCGTACAATTTAATGCAACGGATTGGGATTTCGTGATGATGCGCGCCGAAATGAATGGGCTATTGGTGATGCCGAATGACGGCAAAGTAGATGTAAAAAAGCCTGATACATCTAGTTTACCCGTTTTGAACCTCGTTTATGGCTCAAATCTATTGGAGTTTGAAACGGAGATGGATGCACAATACCAGTGGTCGAGTGTCGAAGCGAAGGCTTGGGATTTTAGTGGACAAAAACTATTTGAGTCAGAAGCCACTTCGTCGGGTTCGTTTTCGGAGCATGGTAATTTATCGGGCAAAAAATTGTCTGATGTTTTAGGATTGGACAAATTGGCATTGCACCACAGCGGACGTGTTTCTGAACCCGAATTAAAGGCTTGGGCAGAAGCGACGATGTTGCGTAGCCGAATGTCCAAAATTCGAGGTCGGGCGAAGTTCATTGGCTTTTCGGATTTGAAGCTTGGCGATACCGTTTTACTGAGGGGTCTTGGTGCGCGATTCAACGGCAAGGCATACATAACGGCTGTTCGGCATGAAGTAGCGGCGGGTACATGGTTTACACACGCACAGTTTGGCTTGAGTCCTAATTTCTTTTATGAAAAAACCGATATTTCAGCACCGCCAGCTGGTGGTTTGTTGCCAGCTGTATCGGGTTTACAAATTGGTGTTGTCACGCAATTGGAACAAGATCCAGATGGTGAAGACCGTATTTCGGTCAAAATGCCGCTCGTGAATAATACAGAAAAGGGGATTTGGGCACGCATTGCGACCCTTGACGCAGGAAACCAACGCGGCACTTTTTTCAGACCAGAAATAGGTGATGAAGTCATTCTGGGTTTTGTCAACGACGACCCGCGCGATGCAGTCGTATTGGGCATGATGCACAGCAGTAAAAATTCTGTACCTGAAAAAGCAAAAGACGACAACCATATCAAAGGCTTGGTGACACGCAGCAAAATGAAGGTGTTGTTTGACGATGATAAAAAAATCATCACGATTGAAACGCCTGCGGGTAACAAAGTTGTCATCAGTGAAGACGACAAAAGTATCACAACCAAAGACCAAAATGGCAATGAATCGAAAATGTCTGATGCAGGTATTTCGGTAAAAAGTTCAAAAGATGTGAAAATTGAAGCAACGGGTAATGTCAGTATTTCAGCGAAAGGCGATGTAAGTATCAAAGGCAATAATGTCAAAATTGAAGCCCAAATGAATCTCGAAGCCAAAGG
>JAYTUR010000104.1:0-10725 GCA_043744475.1 Saprospiraceae bacterium
AGTTTATCATATTCTGCTAAAGTTGCAGGAAAACAAACAAAGTCGTTTTTTTCAAGTGCTGCACGAAGCATATCAACTGTTAACGGTGCGGTAGCGACATCACTCATGTTAAATTGTTTTTTACAAATTTAGTCGTTTTGACTCAATTTCCAAAATTTACCCCCCTCAGTATTTTATCGCCTTTTTTCATAAAATTCTAAAAAACTTAATCCAGTTCAAAAAGAGCTTCGATTGACCTATTTTCATGCGTGTTGCGAATCGCACGCGCAAAAAGTTTAGCCGTTGAAACAACTTTTATTTTATTTGATTCTTGTTTCAAAGGTATCGTATCACAGACAACAAGTTCCGTCAGAACAGAATTATTGATATTATCGTAGGCTTTTCCTGACAAAACAGGGTGCGTTGCCATCGCACGAACACTTTTTGCGCCTTTATCCATAATGACCTCTGCCGCTTTGCACAACGTTCCCGCCGTATCCACAAGGTCGTCAACAAGGACAACATCAAAGCCTTCGACATCGCCAATCACGTTCATTTCAGAGACTTCATTCGCCTTTTTACGATATTTTGAGCAAGTCACGAAGTCACGTTCGAGGACGCGTGCAAAATTCCGTGCGCGTTTAACACCTCCGACATCAGGAGAAGCAAAAAGGACATTTGAAATATCGAGCGTTTTCTTATCCTGTGATTTCAAATAGTTGACAAAGATTGGTTCACTGCGCAAGTGATCAACAGGAATGTCAAAAAAGCCCTGCAACTGGTCGGCATGAAAATCCATCGTCATCAAACGATTAACACCCGCTGCTTCGAGCATATTAGCGATGAGGCGCGCAGAAATCGGCACACGCGGCTTGTCCTTCCTGTCTTGACGTGCATAACCAAAATATGGAATAACGGCTGTGATATACCCCGCAGAAGCCCGTTTTGCGGCATCAATCATCAACAAAAGCTCCATTAAATTGTCTGAAGGTGCAAAAGTAGATTGAATGAAAAAAACATATTCACCGCGTACACTTTCGTTGATGACAGGCTGCATTTCGCCGTCGCTGAACCGATTGAGCGTCAAAGAACCGAGTCTAACGTCGTACTCTTCGGCGATTTTTTCTGCATGATAATGGGATGCAGACCCCGTAAATATTTTTACTAATGACATGACAGTAAGTATTTGTTAGGGCAAAGGTAGGGTCTAAGGTAGATAGGCTGTTAGTCGCCTTGTCTGTTTTTTTGAAAAATAAGCCAGTCCACTTCTTCGTCTATATCAGTCAATTCAGGCAATAGAAATACGATTTGATGATTTTCTTTTATGCGTATTATAGTATTTGATAGCACATTCTCTGTACTCCAAACCATATCGTCAAATAGATGATGAAGATCTTTTAATAGGCTTAAATCATCGCTTTTTCCTACATTTCCCTTCTTTTTTATGCCTAAAAGATAATAACCACCATCCGTTGAAGGTCCTAAGACAGTGTCAAAAACATCTAATTTATCAAATGCTTGCTGCATGATTTCGACGGATAATGTCGGGCAATCGCTGCCAATAATACAAGCGGTAGTATGTTGTTTCAAGACAAAATCAAAGGCATTAAGCATTCGTTCGCCCAAGTCATAGCCCGTTTGTAATTGTTTTTCAAAATGCTGATTCGACCATTCGTCATTCAAATTGATAAAATCGTCATAAAAAAGGTACAATTTTACCCCCCTCAGTAAAAGCGCATTTTCACGAGTAATTTTTGATAATTGAAGGTAAATATCTAATGCAGCATCGTCACCAATCGTTCGAGCAATACGCGTTTTGACTTTTCCTTTGACGGGATTTTTGATGAAAATAATGAGCGCTTTATCCATAATTTATTTTTTGGCAAATGTAAAAAGGCTTACTCAACTAATGTCGAATAAGCCTTTTTTGTCTTTAAGTTTTTACACTTTTTTGTACAGGAGTAGTACAGCAGGGCATTTTAACCAACCCAAATATAGCCGCCGTCATTGGTGCCACCACCATTGCCGTCACCTTTGAGTTTAAATGGTGTATGCTGTTTAGAATCGGATAAAAGAGTAGTGTTAAGCATCTTAATAGCTAAATTGAGAATTGATAAATAGAACAATAATTAAAATTGGTTTTTCTGGCGTTCTTTATAAACCTTTATTGTGTACTTACAATACTATTCCAAAAGAACGACATTTTCATCTAAAAAAATAGGTTTTTGTGACAATTAGATTATCATTAACATAGCTTTTCTTTTTAACCTGTGAGTAAATTCTGAATCAATTATTAAAAAATAGGTCAAAAGAAAAATAAATGATTTTTATTATCATATAAATTAATTGTCAATAATAATGCCAATAATTTAAAAATATATAAGTAATTACATATTTTTTAAATAAAAAAAAATGTATGGTTTAATGAAACGGTAAACAACAAAGGCATAAGTGTCAGTTGTTCAATTTAGAAGAGAAATAGGCTTTTATCGGATAATTTGATTGTGTTTCTTTGTTTTTTTTACTTCTTGAATAAATTTTTGAACGTCACTATGGCTTTGCCATCTGTGCCAAATAACGCCAAACACTAATATACAAAATCCGAGGCAAAACATCAAATTTCTTGTCATTTCAATAATATAAGCTGATTCAGGGTAGAAGTTTCTAACAAGAAGGACTTCAATTGAAACTGTTAATGCAGACAATAGAAATAAAAACACGGCCGCGGCACGTGTTCGACGCGCCATTTGAGGTTGATCATTTCGCAGACATTGTTCTAGAAAAAGGGCGTTTTCTGTGTTATTTGGCTCTATTTTCAGTAATTCACGCAAAACATGGATGGCTTTTTTGTACTCAAAAAGGTTGTAATGTGATGCCGCTTTTCGGAAGAGCATCGTCTTAAAAACCTCTTGACCATTGACAATCTGTATGTTCTCCATAATGGAGATTTCAATGACTGCATTTGCCATCAAAATATGTCTTTGGTACTCACTGATTTCAAACAAAGCATTGGTATAAGCAATCAATATTTCAAAATATTCATCGAATTCGAGTTGTAAAATCGCTTTTTCGTTGCGTTCATAATACCAAACGACCTGTCTGAACTCCCCAGCATCTATAGCTTTGAAGTTCCGAAACATGGACGATTGATATGTTTTTGCTTGAAAAGACACTTTTATTTATTGTTATTGAGACAAAAAACCGATAAATATTTTGAAGTACGAAATTACAATTAGATAACGCTTCAAACAAGTAAACGGTTGCCGTATTTCGCTCTTTTTATGAAAATAACATTTTAAGGTTACTTTACTATTTTACCTGTCAAGTTTATTTTTTCATTTTGAATAACATAAAAATAAATACCAGAAGGTACATTCGGTAAAGACACAGTTGTTCTATTTTTTAAATTAAAATTTTCCTTTTTTGAAAAAACATTTTGACCGTTGATATTAAAAATCTGTATCAAAACATCACCTGATACCCCCTCAGTATAAAAGGTAATTTCAGTCGAAAAAGGATTTGGGTAAACTTGTACAATAGATTGATTATCAATATTTTTTATAGCCGACGGCTTATATTTCAGCCCTTCTAAAACAGCACTTAACGCATCAATACGTCCATAGCCATAAGTATTGTTTGGGATAGCACTACCCGATACAGTGCCACACATTTGACCCGTTGTTAAGTGCAAAGCTGTGCGTTTTATGATGCTTTCAATCGTATCCACTTGTCCCGCCAATTTCGGATTGGCAGAAATCATCAAAGCCACAACACCCACAACATGCGGTCCAGCCATACTCGTGCCATTATAATTGGCATAAGCCCCGTTCCGAATACTCGAATACACGCCAACACCAGGCGCAGAAATATCTGGTTTCAAGCGATTACTGCTGTCCACTGTGACAGGTCCACGGCTGCTGAAACCGGCAATTGTGTCGTTAGATGCAGTCGCACCAACGGCAAAACCTGGCGCATGAGTCGCAGGTGGCGCATTGACAGTTTCACAACCTGGTCCCGAATTACCTGCTGAAATGACAGGAACGATACCCGCAGCGCGAACTGCCTTAACAGCAGCGTTCATAACAGCAAAATTGCTCGAGTTACACCCTTCCGACGTCGGGCATGACCACGAATTATTGATAACATGTGGCGCAAGCGAAGGCTTTGGCAGCAGCCCCGCCAAATTCGTCGGAGCAATAAAAAACTCAAAACACTCAACATAACGCGCCAAAGTACCATCGCCTCTGTCCATATTCCGCGCACCAATCCAACGGGCATTGGGCGCAACACCAATGAGCAGCGTATCAAAAGCTCCCGTCATCGTACCCATCGTGTGCGTACCGTGATTGTGGTCGTCACAGGGTGCAGTCGTATTTGTGCCACATGGGTTCGATGCAGTCACTGAATCTGGATGAATGGCATCACGCCAATTATAATTGTGGTCAGCCACGCTTGTCGTGGTGTTCCAACCGCGATACTTAGGTTTCAAAGCGGGGTGCGTCCATTCATAACCTGTGTCTTCGCCACCGATGACCACGTTTTGACCTCGATAACCCAATGACCAAACGCTGTCCGCACGTATCTTTTTAATGCCCCAAGTAATGACAATACCTTCTGGTTGTGGCATCGTCAAATCAGGTACTAAACTGATTTGGGCATGTGGATTATTCATCACTTCTGCCACGTCATCACGTTCAGCAATTTGTTTTATTAAATCGAAATTTGCTGTTAAATAAAGGCTGTTAACGACCCAAAAGGATTGAAAACGTTTATTTTGTGCATTCAATAATTGTTGAATACCAACTTGTGAGCGTTCCGCAGTACCCCTCAGTATATTGAACACAAAAGTGCCTTTTTCTTCTTTTGTCGCCAAACGGTCTGCACCCGAAACGTCTGCTTGTTCACGCATCAATACGATGATTTCTACTTCCGTTTGACTTTGAAATTGAGCAAAAACAGAAGGGTTGACTTTAGATTGCCATGTTTGAGCAGTTACTAAAAAAGGCAAAAGACAAAAAAATAAGAAGGGAAAGCAACTTGCAAAAAGCAAGTTTTTGGGTGTAAAAGATGTTTTTTTCATCTAAATGGTTTGGATTAAAGAAGTAATATGAGTATAAAATAACGCAAAATTGCGAAATATTGTTTTAGGTTCGAGAAAATACTCTACTTTTAACAGTTAAAAAAACAGTGCCAGATTGAGAAACGAGACAAAATAAATATTCACTTATATATTTTCTCAATCAAACATTTTAAAAGTATGCAAACTATAATTATTGACCACCTGTCACACGACCCGCGTATGGCGGCTATTTTGCCACTCATTAAGCTGCCTGTTATTGAAACACATAATGATATTTATGCCGATTTGCTCGGCAGCATCATTTCGCAGCAACTATCCGTTAAGGCAGCAGCAACGATTGAAAGCCGTTTTCTCGACCTTTTTCCAGAACGCAATCCTTCACCCGAACACGTTATGGATTTAACACCTGAAATACTGAGGGGTGTCGGTTTGTCAGGACAGAAGGCAAGTTATATACGAAATATTGCTGCGTATTGGATTGAAAAACAAGCCCATACAAAAGATTGGATGATCATGAGCGACGACGACATCATCACAGAATTGACCCAAATCAAAGGCGTTGGCAAGTGGACTGTCCAAATGATTCTCATGTTTCGGCTTAACCGACTTGATGTTTTCCCCATTGACGATTTGGGTATTCGGCAAGGCATGATAAAACTCTATGGCGTTGAAGAAACTGGTAAAGAACTCATCAAACGACTGCACGCCATCGCTGAACCGTGGCGACCTTACCGCACTGTGGCATGTCGGCATATTTGGAAATGGAAGGATAGTATTGTTTGAGTTTTGAGTTGAAAAATAAAAGGATATGAAAATCGGCTTAATGAGCGATACACACAGTTATTTGGATAAAAAAGTATTTGAACACTTTGCCGAAGTTGATGAAATTTGGCATGCTGGCGACATCGGCAGCGTAGAAGTAGCCGGTACTTTGGAAGCCTTCAAACCTTTGCGTGCTGTTTATGGAAACATTGATAATCAAGCACTTAGACACCGGTACCCGGAAATTTTGACATGGCATACTGAGGGGATGAAAATTTGGATGACGCATATTGGCGGCTATCCTTCGAGATATGCCGCCCGAATCAAAGCGGCTTTGCGAGCCGAAAAACCCGATTTATTCATTTGTGGTCATTCGCATATCCTCAAAATCATGCCTGATAGAGAGCTTAATTTGTTGCATATCAATCCGGGTGCTTGTGGTGTTGAAGGTTTTCATCGCATCAAAACGCTTGTCAGATTCGATATTTTAGAAGGTAAAATTCAAAATTTAGAGGTCATAGAATTGGGCTTACGCGGACGTTGAGCCACGAATTGACGAATTCGTAGATCATTTTTTATACAAAATAACTTCAATTTGTCCCCCCCTCAGTATATGAGCGATTTGCCAATGTTTTCGCAGTTCTTCAAGTTCTGCGCCCGTCAATTCATTCATAACATTGCTGTAAAAAACGTAATGGTTTTTGCTCAAATCAAGGCGTGCAAAATCTGTTGCCGTGGTATCTGTTTTTAAGTCAACCAAAGAAAAAGAGCGTAAATTTGGAAAAGCAGTTCCAATATCTTCATGTTTAATACCTTGACTATCAATAAATTGAATCATCTCATTTCTCAAACGATAATAAGATAGATGAGCCAGCGTTGCATCCCAACCCGTCGCAATGGGTTGCGGATAGACCCAAAAATTGCCACTTGCCAAACCTAAAAGAACAAATGCGGATATTTTTAATTGCTGTCTCCAATTCTTCAAATCAGAAATTAATTTAACACATAACAAACACGCAGTGATATAAATAGGCAACAAATAACGGTGATTGAGTAAGCCTTGATAAATGATTAAAGTAGGTGTCAATACCATAATCAAAATGAGTAATAATCGCCACAGTTGCATTGTTGTGGGAAACAGTTTGCCCACAGTGCGTCTTATCGTATATGTTAAAGCCAAAACTGTTAGACCAATAAATAAATGTCCAAAATCAATAAGCCGCCAAATAAGAAAAATAATATTTTTTATAAAACCTTTAAAATCAACGGTTTGAAACGCTTCTGCCCACGATGAACTAGTGTGATAACCTACCCACCCTTTGTGGGAATAGTGATACATAAAAAAAATGAAGGCAGCGAGACTGCCTAAAAAGTAAGGTATTGCAATTGACGTAACTTTCCGAAAGTTTAAAACTTTCGGAAAGTTGTAAGTCGTTAATAATTGAAACACAAACAAAGCCGCCACAACCATCATCCCTCGCATACTCACCATCGCTAAACCAAGGAGGGCAAAACTAAGCAACAATTTTTTTTCTCTAAAAATAGCATTGAGCGCAAGCAGAAAGAAAAAAATCAAAACCACATCGGGCGATACCAAAACACATTGACTCGCAACGACAGGATTGGCGACAAGCAGTAGCAAAAATAAATATGCCCACCCCTCGCCCAGCCATTTTTCACCAACTCGCCAAGCCTGCCAGACAATGCCAAACAAAAACGGCAACATAGCTAAATGACTGTTTTGCAATGATTTACCCATAATTTTCCAAACAATAGCTAAATAAAAACCAAATGTTGGTGGATGTCCAGAGTCCATTTCATCGGGTAAAAGAAAGGTCGAAAAATGATTATCATAAAAAAATTGAGCATGTTGCGACCCTAATTGCACAGTGTCCCAAAAGAAAAAATGACTGCGTACTGCCCACGTAAGCCATGCTACGAGGACAAAAAAAGGCAGCGTCAAAGCACTCAGATTGTTTAAAATTTTGACAGCTACCGCAAGACCCGTACTTTTTAAAGATTTCAAGCTAAATTTGAGCGTTTTTTGAATGACAAAGAAAACTAAAAAATGGGGAAACCGTCACTAAGAGTTTTTTTAGGTTGCCTTGCTTGCACCATTTTACTGTTATTTCGACATGGCTATACGTTTGGTTCTGGTGACCAATCGGAGACGCTGCCTTATGCTAAGTATTTGATTAATAATCAGTTATATGCTTCTGATTTTTACATTCAAAGCGTCGCATCATGGGTACCAAATGAGCGTTACGTCTTTTCATCAATTATGTCCTTTTTTGGGGATAAGATGGATTGGGCTGCTTTTGGGCTACATTTTGCAGCGACGATGCTCCTCGTTTTAGGGCTTTATCAGTTGAGCAAAGAGGGTTTAGATACTGAGGGGGGGCGTTGGATGGGCGTGCTGATGCCTGTGATGCTACTTTATGGGGTCAATTTGGGTGGCAATGAATTGTATTACAATGCTTTTTTGCCGAGTTATGTGGCGCAGGTGATGGGCGTTTGGGTCTTCGTGTTTGCCATGCGCGGCGAGGCAGTACCAATTTTTGTGCTTTTAATGTTGATGACTTACGTGCATCCACTCATCGGCGTTCAGCTGTGGTTGCTTATTAATCTGTCTTTTTTAACAATGCGTTTGCTCAAAAAGAATGCTATCAATATCGTTAGTTTATTAATTTTCAATGTTTTATACCTTTTTACAGCCGCTTTTTTTATTTTTAAAATCAAAAGTAGTTTCGATGCGGGCAGTGTTAACAATCAACTTTTCTTGGATATTATTCGGTTTCGCGCACCGCATCATTACTTCCCCGATGCGTTTCCTCTGAAAAATTGGTTCATTTTGATTTTGCCTTTTTACATCGGTTGGCGTGTGGCGGGTGATTTGGTTCGATATGTCTTTCGTTGGATTTTAGTGGGAACGGTCGTTTATATGGTGGGTATTTATATTTTTAAAAATCCGACCCCCCTCAGTATGCAATGGTTTTCGACAACGGTTTGGGTCAAAACGTTCTCTTTTATGGTCACTTTTACATTAATTAAAAAATTGATGGATAAAAGCTATTTATATAAAATTCTTTTCGAACCTAAACACTTGATTTTGAACACATTATTTGTGTCAAGCCTTTTAGCTGTTGTTTTTATGATGCCTCCATTTCAACTTTTAAAACATAAAACCTACAATTTTCCTTTTTTGAAAACGGAGAATGCGGAGGTCAATATTTCAAAACTGGCAAAAGAAAAAACACCTGCTGATGCCTTGTTTTTGATTCCATCTGACCTGTCAGAATTCCGATATTGGAGTGAACGCTCAAGTTATGTGGATTACAAAGCGGCAAATCACCGACAAACGGCTTTTGTGGATTGGTATAATCGGATTCAACAAGTCTATAAAATAAGCCTTGAAGACCGCAATAAAGGGTATCATTTGACCGAGTTAGCAAATCAACATTTTAGTGCATTGACGGAACAGGATTTTAGAGAATTCGCTAAAAATCAACACATTACGCATATACTTACGTTCAAAAACACTGTTTTATCTTTTAAAAAAATTGTAGAGAATGATAAGTATGTGATTTATAAGCTTTGATTTGGAACATCACAAGTTCCACCAAAGCTTATAATCTCATTGCTCCTTGCCCAACCGTATCGAATATCACTCTTTCGTTTTCACAATATTGTTTCAACTCATTGTTTATCAATCCTTTAACTTCTTTTTCAAACGCATGAGGATACAGCAAATGTAGGTTTGGTCCCGCATCTAAACTGAAAAAAGCGGGTACTTTTGTCGTCTCGCGCCACCCCCTCAGTATCTCAATCATTTTCAAAGTATTGGGCTTCAAAAGCGTAAACCACGGCGAAGTCGTCATCATCAAGGCGTGTAAAGTCATCGCTTCGTCTTCGGCAATTTGTCCAAATGCCTCGACATCACCCGACTTCAAAGCAATAATCAAACGACTCATGCGCTCATTCGCTTGCTGATAACGGGCGGGTGCGTAAGGATTGTCATTCATCAAACCATGACCCATGCGACTTGAAACGGACTTCTCGCCCGTTGCAGCAATAAGAATATCATCATGATATGTTTTAAAAACAGAATGTATTTCTTCTTCAAAACCAACAGCATAGCTATCAGATGAACCTTGAACGTCGGCACATGCTCCCCAAACTGCCATCGTCGGATAAACAGAACGACAAGCACTGCCTGAAGCCAAACGCGCAATTTCAGATGCTTTTTTCAAAAAAGCCGCCCCCTCAGTATTTCCTGTATTTTGACCCAAAATCTCATTTTCCAAAGAACACAGACATAACGCCAAAGCACTCATACTCGAAGCCGATGAAGCGATGCCCGCAGAATGTGGAAAGGAGTTAGAAGATTCAATTTTCAAATCCAATTGGGTCAAAAAAGGGAAAGTCGGCAGTTGCGTTTCTAAAAAAGCAACGATTTTTTGACGAAATTTCTCAATTTTGTCGCGCTCCTCAAATTCAAATGCGAGCGAAATTTTATCGTCAAATTGTTCTTTAACCCTATAAGAAAGCGTCATTTCAGTAAACGCATTGTTTAATGTAAAACTGATGCTCGGATTGCGTGGCAACTGAACGCCATGTTTGCCCCAATACTTGATAATGGCAATATTTGAAGGGCTTCGCCATGTGATTTGATTCGTCATTATATTCATTTGTCATTAAGTATATTGAACAAATACGGAGATATTACTCACTGTTTTTTTGCAAGCAAAAAAAAGCGTGCATGAATAAAATCTTTAAGGGCGAGCTTATTTTTGATAGAAAAATTTTCAATTTTTCTATCAAAAATAAGCTCAACCCAATAGATTTCTTACGCGTACGCCTTTCGAGCGAAGCGAGAAACAGGGCGTGATTGTATCTCCGAACTC
>JAYTUR010000105.1:0-2736 GCA_043744475.1 Saprospiraceae bacterium
GATAAACGGCAACAATATATCAAGCATCTTCAAGATTTTAATCTCACAATTCCAACGGGTGTAGAACTGGAAGGCGAAGCACCACCTAATATCAAAAATGCCGATGATGCAACATGGAGTGGTATCACATTACCCTGGATGAGTGTTGGTTATGAATTGGAAATCACACCTTTACAGTTATTAACTTTTTATAACGCTGTTGCGAATAATGGCGTTATGATGAAGCCTTACCTCGTGAGTGAAATTAGAAAATACAACGAAACACAGAAATATTTCAAACCAATTATTGTCAATAAACGCATCGCCTCGCCTGATGCATTAGCACAAGCTCGTGAACTTTTAGAGTCCGTTGTCGAAATGCCAGGTGGCACGGCTTACCATTTGCGTACCCCTCAGTATCGCTTCGCAGGGAAGACGGGAACAGCGCAACTCAACTACTCAAAAGACAAGCCCGGGAAGCATACAGGCGGTTATTTAGGGACTTTTGTTGGCTATTTTCCTGCTGAAAATCCTATTTATTCCTGTATTGTTATGATTTCAAAACCTAAATCGGGGCATTATGGTGGTGTTGTCGCTGCCCCTGTTTTTCGGGAAATTGCCGATAAACTCATTTCTTCAAATATTGCTTTGAGCGAACCATTAAATCAAAAAGGGAAACCTGTGCCATCACCCGCTTTTTTTCCTGATGATGTCGGTTTTCAAGGAGATTTATTGAAAATGCTTCAAAATGTAGGCTTAAAACATGAAATCGGCGGTGAAAAAGGCGACGATTGGTCGGCTTTGAGAGCTAAAGGTGACACATTAAACGTTGTAACACGTAATGTTGGCAACCGCAAACAAGTGCCTTCTGTGGTCGGTATGGGACTGAAAGATGCCCTGTATTTGCTCGAAAATCGTGGGTTACGTGTCAGATTTAGTGGCTATGGCAAAGTAGTGGCGCAATCCCTCAATCCAGGCACAGTTGCTTATCCAGGCAATGCAATTTCAATAAAATTAGATTAAAAAAATGAAGCATTTAACGCATATACTGAGGGATATCAAAATCCTCGACAGTCGCGGCGATATGAGCCAAGACGTTTCTAAAATTGTTTTTGATAGCCGAAAAGCAGAAGCCAATTGTCTTTTCGTGGCAGTGCGTGGTACGCAAGTGGATGGTCATAGTTTTATCCAAAAAGCCATTGATGGCGGTGCAAAAGCTATTGTTTGTGAAGAAATTCCTGAACTTACGAAAGATATTGCTTTCATAAAAGTTGCTGACGCTGCGGCGGCATTAGGCGAAATGGCGGCTAATTTTTATGATAATCCGACGGAAAAACTTAAAGTTATTGGCATAACGGGTACAAATGGTAAGACTTCAACTGCGACTTTACTCTACGATTTGTTTACAGGTTTAGGTTATAAATGTGGTTTGGTGTCAACTGTTGAATATCGCGTCGCGGGTAAAATATTGCCTTCCACACATACGACTCCTGACCAAATCGCCCTTCAGAAGTTGTTTTTTGACATGGTTACTGAGGGGTGCTCTTTTGCATTCATGGAGGTATCGAGCCATGCTTTGGCGCAAAACAGGGTAGTTGGGATTCAATTTGCAGGGGCTGTTTTTTCTAATATTACACACGACCACCTTGATTATCATAAGACGTTTGAGCACTACCGAGATGCCAAAAAATCATTGTTTGACAATTTACCAAAAACGGCTTTTGCTTTAACAAACCATGATGACCGAAACGGAAAATTCATGTTGCAAAATACAAAAGCTCAAAAACAGGGTTATGCTTTAAGAAAAGTAGCTTATTTCAAAGCAAAAATTATAGAAAATGCTTTATTGGGTTTACACCTTGACTTAGATGGACATGATTTTTATGCCCGCATGATTGGGGAGTTTAATGCTTATAACCTCTTAGCCGTTTATGCAACAGCTGTTTTATTGGGTGAAGATAAATTAGAAATTTTAACCATTTTGTCTAATCTAAAAGGTGCGGAAGGGCGTTTTGACTACATCCATGATGCCCAAAAAGACATCGTAGGCATTGTTGACTATGCACACACACCTGATGCTTTGGAAAACGTTTTGGAAACCATCCGTCATTTCCGCAAAAAAAATCAAAAAATCATCACACTCACAGGCGCAGGCGGCGATAGAGACCCCGATAAAAGGCGTATTATGGGCAAAATTGGCGCAATCATGAGCGATACTTTGATACTCACATCGGACAATCCACGTTCAGAAGACCCCCTCAGTATCATAGAGCAAATGAAGGTTGATATTACACCAAAAGATATGTCAAAGGTCTTAGAAATTCCCGACCGTCGGCAAGCGATTCGGACAGCCGTTAAATTAGCGCAATGCGGTGACATTATTCTATTAGCAGGAAAAGGGCATGAAAAATATCAAGAAATCAATGGCGTTAAGCAACCTTTTGATGATAAAGAGGAGTTGACAAAAGCATTTGAAGGATAGTCTTTTGGGATTGTTTTTTTAATTTTTTATTGCACAAACCCTTTATTATCAATAATTTATGATAAAAGTAAATAATTTCTAAAAAAATAATTTTAAAAAAATTTGGTCAATCGTTTTCAATTGTTCTATATTTGCATCGCAATTAACAAAAGCGTTAATTAATACGACAAAAAGCGGAAGTAGCTCAGTTGGTAGAGCACGACCTTGCCAAGGTCGGGGTCGCGGGTTCGAATCCCGTCTTTCGCTCCAATCATTTCTATTTTCTTTCGATTTTT
>JAYTUR010000106.1:0-10673 GCA_043744475.1 Saprospiraceae bacterium
TTTTTAAAACCGAACAACAATCTTTATTGCTGTGAAAAAAAATAAAATAAAATGAGTTTTTGCGAAGACTAAGTCTTAGAAAAAAATTATGGTTATGAGCTACTGTCTTATTTCCTTTCTGCTCTTTTAATACTACAAAACAGCAGGATTTAGAGTGTAAAGTTATGACAAAATTTATAAAAACATGTAACGAATTAGCTCATAAAATTAAAATATATTCTATTACGTATTATACCTAATTCTATTAAACAATTACTAAAAGCGTGCCAATATTCTAACTATAAATCTTTTAAAGTTTAAACGAAAATATAATCTATGTAAGTGGTCGCTTTGATTTAGAAAACGGTCTGTGACATAAATGCGCTCCTAAAAAGTAATATTTTTTTTTAAAAATTTACTCCAAAGAGCGATGCCGCAAAGTAAAGAGAACAATCTTTATTGTTGTTTTATCTAAATATTGAAACGTGACTATGTTCAAATAGTTACGATTTAGAATTATCCAAAGCTATGAAAACCTAACACGTGGATTGAACCAGCGATAAAGTACATCAACTAACAAATTGCTAAAAAGTATGACAAGGCTCAACAGCATGAGTACAGCATAAACAAAAGCCCAATCGTTACTAAAAATCGCTTCAAGCGTCGTTCGACCCATGCCTTGAAGATTGAATATCAGTTCAACAGCAAATGCGCCTGTTATCATTGAAGGAATCATTTGCCCAAATAAGGTAATAAGCGGCGACAAGGCATTGCGGACGGCATGATGCCAAATAACACGTCTTTGTGGAAGCCCTTTGGCACGTGCCGTTCGGATATATTCTTTTTTTAGGACTTCAACGATTGTACCTTGCATTTGCCGCGCGATGACGGTGATTGGGTGCAGTGCCATACATATAATGGGTAGTACTAAATGCCCTGCGCTCAAAAAAAGCGTTTCCCATACGGTCACACCAACTGGTGTATCGTTCGCTAAACCGACATTTGGAAATATTTTTAAACCATAAAAACGGGTCGTTAAAAACATAGCTGCCAAAGTTGCTATCCAAAAAGTGGGAAGTGCATAAACGGCAAAAATGAAGCGCGTCGTCCAACATCCATGTCGTTTATGCCGATTTGTGGCAATAAAAACGCCTAAGGGTACGCCTACAAAAAACGATAAAAAGACAGCGAAAAGGCTCAAAACAAAAGTAATACTGAGGGCTGGTTTGAGTTTTTCAACAACTGTTTGGTCATTTTTGGACAAACCAAAATCGCCTTTTAGAAACTGTGCCAACCAATGATGATATTGATTGTCAAAACCGAACCAATGAAATTTGGGTATATATAGTTGCTGTGTCGTTGCATTTTGTTTAAGATGTGTATAGATTTCAGCAATTTTTGCAACTTCAGATTTAAAAACCGTCGTATCTGTCAAACGTTCTAATTCGTGAATATGATATAAAATCACTTCATCTGAATGTTGAATTAAGAGTTGTTGCGTATTATTTTGAAAATCCCCCCCCTCAGTATTTTGTTCAATTTTCGCCAAAAAAGCCTTATTTTGCTTGTAAAAATTAGAAATAGCAGACCAATTGCCATATTGCCAAATCAATTGTTCGAGGGCTTGTTGTTCATCGCGTCTGATGATTTTATAGAAAGTATCGGGGAAAGCGGCAGGTAGAATCGAGAAATAAAACGTTGGTTTATCCAATCCCAAGTTGTATGCTGTTTCAGTATAAAGCGCATCAGAAATCCGATCCGACGCATTAGATTCAGCACTTTTTCCTAATTTATCGCTCACGGCATCACCCTCTGCACAGCGACTCAGGCTGAAAATAACAACCGAAATGATTAACCATGTCGGTATCATTAAGGCGAGACGTTTGATAATATATTGAAACATAAGGATTTACAGGCTTGATTTTCTGCGTTTTGCAAATTATTACGCTAATATCGTATTTTAAACCAAAACACCCACACCCTATTTTACCTAAAACACCCACATCGTCTTACTTTTGCATTTCAAAAACAAATAAAAAAAATGGGCTGGAAGTCAACTTTAATAAAACCTTTTGCCAAACACATAGCACGCCGCATCGCCGAATTGTCGAAAACAGGCGTTGAGGCACAAAAAGGCGTTTTTAGTCAACTTATACTGAGGGGGTCAAAAACAGCGTTTGGGCGCGACCACGATTTTAAAAATATTCGGACTTATGAAGACTTCAAGGCTCGCGTGCCGATACGTGACTATGAGGATTTGAAAGACTATATTGAACGAGTTAAACAGGGTGAATCCGATGTGTTGTGGACAGGTAAACCCGCTTATTTTGCCAAAACAAGCGGCACAACTTCGGGTGTCAAATACATACCGATTACGAAGGATTCTATTCCAAATCATTTTGGTTCTGCTCGTAATGCTTTGTTTAATTATTACGCTCAAACTGGTAAAGGTGAGTGGTTAGATGGCAAGGTTATTTTCTTGTCAGGCAGTCCTGAATTGGACGAAGTAAATGGTATAAAAACAGGTCGTTTGTCGGGCATTTCTAATCACATGATTCCTAATTGGTTAAAAGGCAATCAATTACCATCTTATGAAACAAATTGTATTGATGAATGGGAAGAAAAAGTAGATGCCATTATAGAAGAAACGGTAGGGCAAAACATGACCCTTATTTCAGGTATTCCGCCTTGGGTTCAAATGTATTATGAGCGACTTTTGGCGCATACAGGTAAAAAAACAGTGGCTGAAATTTTCCCAAATTACTCTGTTTTTGTCTATGGTGGTGTTAATTTTGAACCTTATCGAGCGAAGTTAGAGGAACTTGTCGGCAAACGGTTAGATGGTGTTGAGACCTATCCTGCCTCGGAGGGTTTCATTGCGTTTCAAGACTCGCAGACGGAACGTGGTTTGTGGTTGAATGTGGATTCGGGTATCTTTTTTGAGTTTGTTCCTGTCAATGAATACGGCAACGAGAATGCAACAAGGTTGAGTCTGCGAGACGTTGAATTGGGTGTCAATTATGCCGTTATCATCAATAATAATGCAGGACTTTGGGGTTATAGCATTGGTGATACGGTCGAATTTGTCTCTAAAAATCCTTATCGGATTGTTGTAACGGGGCGTATCAAGCATTTTATTTCTGCTTTTGGCGAGCATGTTATCGGTAAAGAAGTGGAAGAAGCCTTACTTTCAGTCGCCAATACTGAGGGGGTACGTATTGTTGAATTTCACGTTGCACCGCAAGTTATGCCTACAGACGGTGGCTTGCCGTATCACGAATGGTTCATCGAATTTGATAATTTGCCTACGAATTTGGCTGAATTTGAGCAAAAAGTTGATAATGCTATGATTGAACAAAACATTTACTACGATGATTTGATTACGGGCAATATCCTTCGTCCACTCATTATTCGCTCTCTGAAGCGCGATGCGTTTAGGGATTTTATGAAATCGGAAGGTAAATTAGGCGGGCAGAACAAAGTACCGCGTTTGGCAAATGATAGGAAAATAGCGGAGGCGATGACGAAGTTTGTACAATCGTAAATTTAACTACATCATTTTTGTTTAAATATATAAAACAAAAAGCTATCTCAACGTGGCTTAAAATAGATGGGCATTGAGCTTTTTTTTAGGGCTTAGTTTCGGTATTAATTTTGTCTTTTTTCATTCAGATGGAGCATTTATTTCATAAATATATGTACTCACTTCGGTGGGTGGTATCTGTGTGTTGAAGGGTTTGGTGGATATTTTTGGATAAAGCCCCTCTCAGTATAAAGGCACAAAAAAGCCCTACAACGCGTGTGTTGTAGGGCTTTTTTGCTTAAATTCAAGGAATAACAGTATTTTTTTATCGTTATTCGCCACCAAACAGCTTGATGGATTCCGCTTTGTTGTCTCCAATTTTAACCCGCAGTAAATAAACGGCTTTTGGCAAGTTTCGTACTTTCAATTCTTGATAAACACCACTGAATGCAGTAACTGTTTGAGATGAAATCAAACGACCTGCCACATCAAATAAATCGTAAACGACATCGGCATTTGGAATATCGGTAAATGTCACGCCAATAAAATTGGTAAAAGGACTTGGATAAATCTTGTTAATAGCCAAAGGCAAGTCTTTATTGCGTTTGACAACAAAAGGCGTTGTTTTAAAATCAAGGTTATAATTGATTGCTGTATTACTATTAACAGAACGTACACGGAAATAATACAAGTCAAATGGTGTGCCAAGGATAGATGAAGTGTATTCCTGTAACTCTTCTGTTGAACCGCCTTGTGCAGTCAAAGATGTATTCACTTTGCGCCAATCACGTCCATTTTCAGACATTTCAACGTCAAAATATTGTGCATAGTACTCAGGTTGTGTTTGGAATTTGAGGTCAATACCGTTACCCGCTTTGTTGAATGAACCCGATTGGAAAATCACAGCCGTTTCATTTTTACCTTCATACCGCGTGATAAGCACATCGTCAATCGCTACCCCTGCACCCGGTGCAAATGTACCTGACTTGAAGACAAAACGGAAAGCCACATTTGGATTGCCCGATAGATTGCTGATATTGAGTTTGAAACGTGTCCAATTGTCAGCCGTTCCTGAAATAAAAGATTCACCTAAATTGAAAGCCCCGTCAGTAACTGAATTGTTCAAGTAATTGTACCAATTAGGGTCAGATTTTGAGCCTAAAGTGCGCCAACTCAAGCCTTTATCGAGTGAATACTCGACTTGTAAGCCATCGCGACCAAGTTGTGCATCAAAGTTTGCCCAAAAACTGAATTGATAAATGCCCGTTTGGCTCATATCGTAATTGGGCAAATGTAAATAGGCAACAGTGCTTTTTTGATACGTTTGTGCCGTTGGGTCTAAGACATAGCAAAATGAGCCACTGTGTGTGCCATCTTTTCCAAAAACACTTGATTTGCCGCGTACAAATTTAGAGCCTGACGCACTCCATGCGCCGAAATGCGTATCCGAGTTGGCAACGTCAAAGCTACCCGCATAACCCGCAGTTGTTGTTTTATAAGGTGTTGGCAAATTGGGTAAAATCTGAATTTTGCCGTTTGTCACCAAAGCATTGTTCTTATTGATGGTCAAACTGACATCAAAAGTACCGACTTGCTTGTATGTTTTTTTCGTATTTTCAAGCGTATCTGTTGTACCATCATTGAATTTCCAAAGGAAATTACCTGCCGCGACGGAAGTTTCTCCTTTGAAAGGAACGGATACATCGAGGTAAGATACTTGTGGATATTCCATAGCTGGAGTGGGTTTGCCAAAGACATTTGTTGACCACATACCGCGTCCATAAGTACCAGCCAAGACCATTTTATCGGATTCACGATATTGCAACATGTCCGTTCTGACAATTGGAATACCTCGACCAGGTGTTGGCGGAATCCACGTAGTAGTTGCACCATTTAAGAGCTCTGTCGTCCAAACACCTGCATCGGTTGCAATCATGGCTTGTGTTGCGTCATTCGGGTTAAAAATGCCCCAACGAACAGGCATATCTGGCAAGTTGCCATCGCAAGCTGTCCATGTTGTACCACCGTCTTTCGTTTCCTGAATTTGATTTGTACCATAGCTACTGATACAAACAAGGATATGCATAGAATTGCCTTTCTCAACCTCAATACTGCTGATATAACCTGTAAAAGCACCTACCCGCGCTACATTTGCCAACGAAATTCCTACGTTTGCACTATCAACCACATAAAGGCTACCTGTCCGTGTACCTACAAAAAGCCGATTTGCTATGTTTTTATCTACATAGTATTGTGAAATATTGCCCGTCAAAGTCACACCCGACACATCCACTGTCTGAGGCGTTTCGTTTGTTGTCACTTTCCAACGCCAAAGGTCGCCAGCAGTGGTTTGTGCATACAATATATTTGAGTTATCATCATAGTCGGCAGGGCAATAAAAACTGCCCGAAGAAGAGCGACCACCGCCAAAACTGGCACCACCATTGGTCGAAATCGCCCAGTTGCCGCCTTGACTTGACGCTATTTGAATATTAGGATTGTCTTGATCAATAAAACAATAAAAACCATCGCCACCTAATACGGTACGTCCGTTACCTACACTTTTAGAACCCGAAACCAAAATAGAGTTATTGTCCTGCGCCCCAGCAAGGAAATGCGTCGAACCTGAATCGGGGTGAATCGCACAAGCATAAAACTGGGTCGTTGTGTAACCATTATTCAATTCTTTGATGGCTTGTTTACCTGCCGCATTTGTCACGCGGAATACCCCACCGTCATTACCCACATATAATACTGAGGGGTTCAATGGGTCGAAATGTAAAACGTGTTGGTCAACATGCGAGTAAGGGAAACTACTCGAACAATAACCACCCGTCATTTGTTGCCAATTCGCACCACCATCCGCACTACGCCATTGCTCAATGCCACCGACCCAAACCATCGTTGGGGTGAGCGGATCCACAGCAATGGTCAAATCGTACCACGCTTGACCGCTTGTAAATTCGCCGCCGCCGCCGCAACCACGTGGTGGTGTAGCACCCTGGGTCCAAGTAGCACCCGCATTATTTGACCGATAAATAGGCGAACCTATGTTATTCGCTAATGCACCCACAACATACACAACTTCAGGGTCACTCGGTGCACAAGCCAACTGGACACGTCTCAAATTATTCGGAAAACCTGTGGCATTCGCCATTGACGTAAAAGTACCCGCCTCGCCAAAAGATTTCGAAACTTGCGCACCACCATCTTGTGCTGCATAAATACGTCCATCGGAACCACGAGACATATCCCACGTTTTGCCACCTAAAACAATCTTCCACGTTACCCCACCGTCTTTACTTTTAAATATACCCGTAAAAGTTGCAGCGAACACATAACCACTATCGGGTGTCACAATGATTTTCGTGACGTATTGATAACTTGCTGAACGGGGTATCGTCGTTGCTGGTAACAAATTCCATGTTTTACCACCATCGGTTGATTTATAGATACCAACGCCCAAAGTACCGCCTTGACCAGGTACAAAAGCAGCCGCACCATCAATATCACCCGTGCCGACATATATAATTTGTGGATTCGTCGGGTCTTGTGCAATACTACTAATTGTAATATTATCGAGCCAATCATACACTTTCTCCCATTTGGCAACGCCGCTAACGTCCTTAACTTTGTAAAGACCGCCAGTTACGCCACCCGCAAAAACGGTATTGCCTGTTTTGTCGTTCAAATCTACTTGAATCGCACGAGTCCGACCGCCTACATTGTTCGGGCCACGTTCAAGCCAACGGACATTCGCCAAAGCACCACGTGTATTGATATCTTCTTGACGATATATTTGCTCTTGCATCCCCTTGGTTTTTTCAAGCGCATCCAACAAACGTTCAGAGGGTACATACCCAAGGGCGGGGTCTTTTGTTTTTTCAAATTCGATCGCAGCAGCTTCTGCAAAACGTTGGGGCAAAGACCATTTTTTTGCATGAGGGTCACTCGAAACGATGTCATCGGGGTCTTCTAAGGCTTCTAAACGGTTATTTTTTTCAATTTCCTCTTTATTTAAAGGCTGTGTCGAAACAGGCGGTTTCTTATTATTACAACAATTGCCATCCTTTTTTGTGCATTTTTTTCCACTTTCTGGCAGAGTTGGAATAACATCATTGTCTTGATTGGTAGGTGTATTGGAGTTTAAGATTTCAGTTTTGACATTAATCGGCAATAGTACATTGTTCGATTTTTCAATATTCTTTTTAAAAGTAATAAAAAATAAAATAATTATACACGCTGCACCTAAAGTAGCAAAGAAGTTTTTTTTCATGTCATACATGTTAAAGTAAATATGATGATTTGATAAAGTGAGTTACTGAATTAAAAATATTGTAAATCGAATGCCAAAGTTACAAACCCATTTTAGTTTTTTCGATATACTTGACGAATATTGACTTTATATTAACGAACGCTCCAATTTCAGAGGATTTAATTTAAACGCAAAACATCAAAAACAGAATAAATCGAATAAATCTTTAACTTTGTCCATATATTATTGTTTGAACAAACACCATCTAATCATGCTCGAAACCCGACAGTTGCAGTTTAGCTACGATAGTAAAGATACCCTTGGTTTTCCCGACATCACTTGTGCCAAAGGCGAACAGTGGCTTTTGCTCGGTCAATCTGGCAGTGGCAAGACGACCCTACTCCATTTGCTTGGCGGCTTATTGTCGCCTCAAAAAGGAAGCATCAAAATCAATGATATAGACATCTCTATACTGAGGGGGGGTAAACTCGACCATTTTCGAGGTCAAAATATGGGTATTATTTTTCAGACCGCCCATTTTGTCCGTGCTTTAAATGTCGAAGAAAACCTACTGTTAGCACAGCAACTAGCAGGCAACAAACAAGACAAGACATTGGTTCATAGTTTTTTACAAAAACTAAATTTGAGTCATAAACTAAAATCAAAACCCGACGCATTAAGTGTTGGCGAAGCCCAAAGAGCCAATATTGCCCGCGCCCTTATCAACAAACCTTCGGTCATATTAGCGGATGAACCCACTTCTGCCCTCGATGACCTGAATGCCGCCGAAGTCATACAACTTTTAGAATCGCAAGCTAAAGAAGTCAACGCCACGCTGCTCATTGTGACGCATGACGGGCGGTTAAAAAACTATTTTCAGAATCAAATTCAATTGTAAACAGTCAAGGTATTTAAGTTTTCCGAAAATTTTAAAATTTTCGGAAAACTGGGAATTGGCTTAATGACATATAACTAATGACGATTTTACGTTTAGCTTGGAAAAACCTAACCAACCGACCCCTCAGTATGTTGCTGACTTTGGTGCTGTTTGCACTCGGTGTCGGTTTGACATCGCTGCTTTTGCTTTTGAACAAACAATTGACCGATAAATTCGAGAAAAACCTTGCGGGTGTGGACATTGTTGTAGGTGCAAAAGGCAGCCCTTTGCAACTCATTTTGGCGAATATGTACCATATTGATGCCCCAACGGGCAATATTTCCTTGAAATCGGCAAAGCCCTTTCTTAATCCACGGCATCCATTGATAAAAAAATCAGTGCCTTTGTCACTCGGTGATTCCTACAAAACGTATCGCATTGTCGGTACTTTGCATGATTTTTTAGGGCTTTACAATGCCGAATTGGAAGAAGGCACACTGTGGAATATACCTCTTGAAGCCACCATCGGCGCAACCGTTGCGGAAAGAACGGGTTTAAAAATTGGGACAAAATTCAACAGCAATCATGGACTGAATGCAGAAGGTGGCGAACATGAAGAAGCCGCTTTCAAGGTTGTTGGCATCTTGAAACCGACAGGTACGGTCATTGACCAACTCATTTTGACCGCTACACAAAGCATTTGGGCTGTCCATGACCACAACGAAGCGGAACTCACCCCCAAAGGGAGAAATGCCCCACATACCTCCGAAGGGGGAAACGTTCACCCTACCCCCTCAGTATCTGAACAAAAGTCTTTAAAAAATACGCCCGATTCATCATCCATTATTCATAATTCATCATTAATTGACGACCGAACAGCCCTTTTACAAGCCGATTCAACCCGTCAAATCACGTCTCTATTGCTACAATTCAAGATGCGGAATGTCCAAACCTTGAATTTTCAACGCAATTTGAATCAAAATACCGATATGCAAGCCGCCACACCCGCCCTCGAAATCAACCGCCTTTACGAAATGATGGGCGTAGGCGAACAGGCTTTACGGGCATTGGCACTCCTTATTATAGTGGTGTCTGGTTTGAGTATTTTCATTGCCTTATTCAATTCTTTGAAAGAGCGACAATACGAGCTCGCCCTTATGCGCGTCATGGGCGCAGGGCGCGGACGGCTGTTTTTACTCATTGTCTGTGAAGGTATCTTATTGAGTATCATGGGTTTCGCTATCGGCATCGCCTTGAGTCATGGCGCAATGCAATTGTTGGCAAAATACATGAGTGATGCTTACCGCTATTCATTCACTGGCTTCATGTGGCTTTCTGAAGAATGGTTTTTACTTGGCGGCGCAGTCATCATTGGTTTTTTGGCAGCCGTTATTCCTGCGTGGACGGCTTATCGTCAAGACATTTCAAGAACTTTAAGCAAATGAATATTTGATAATGGATAGTTGACAATGGATAATTTTTACGCATTATCAACTATCCATTATCAACTATCCATTATCAACTACCTTTGCCACATGGAATTTTTATCGCAACACATTGAATCGTTGATTTTTACAACGGAACACCCAATAACACTCGTCGAAATCAAAAGTGTTTTAGATGCCACCTTTGAAACTGACTTCTCCAACGACGATATACTGAGGGGTATCGAAGAACTGAAAAATCGCTACGCTGAACCGACTTTTTCCTTTGATATTGTCGAAATTTCAAACGGCTATCAGTTCCTCACCAAAGGGGCTTACCATCCGACAGTTGGTACTTTTTTGAAGCAAACGACTAAAAAACGATTGTCGCAAGCCGCTCTGGAAACGCTTTCGATTGTTGCCTACAAGCAGCCGATTTCAAAAACAGAAATTGAACAGATACGCGGTGTCAGTTGCGATTATGCGATGCAAAAACTATTGGAAAAAGAATTGGTCGCTATTCTTGGCAGAAGTGATGCGCCCGGTCGCCCTCTCATTTATGGCACAAGCGACAAGTTTATGGACTATTTTGGCATCAAAAGCCTTAAAGATTTG
>JAYTUR010000107.1:0-10667 GCA_043744475.1 Saprospiraceae bacterium
TAAAAATAGGCTGCAAATATGATAACAAAAAATATAAGCACAATGACCCATAATGAAAACCGCGAATTATTACGATAAATATTGTAGAGTTCCTCCATAGCGTTATACCAATCGTAGTTTATCTTTTTAACAAATTTTTCATCTCCTAAGACAAAATAACGATTGGTGCCATGTTGTTTGAGGATTAAAAACATATCATTTAAAAACTCAATGTCATATAAAATTGTACTTCTGCCTTCATCCAGCACAAAAGCATCACCTACCAAACGCCAACTACGTTTTGTCATCACGCCATTATCAAAAACAAGATACTCGCCGTTGGTCATAAAAATATGGATGAAAGATTTATCCCAAGCTTCTTTACCTTGAATTTCCATCCAACGACATTCAAGCCAAAGTTTTGTTTCTTCAAGGGGTCTTGACCAGTTTTTAACTCTTGGAATAATGAAATCGAGATACTCCTCCATAGATTGAAGTCCATCGGGTAGCTCTAATTCAAACGTACTTATTATGTTATCTAAAAATTTCCCTTCCAATGTTATATTATTTTGAGCAAAAATAGATTTTCTTTTAGAAAATACTGCTAAGATGAGACCCAAAATTTTGATATAAGAAAAGGGCGTAGGCAAAGCCCACACCCTTAATTGTCATACATTCTTGTTGTTTAGCTTAAATTCTTAATTTGTTTGAGTCACTATACTTTATTTTATTGATAGTCTTGTTTTAAAAAAAATCCTACTAACAGGCTACTCAGATAATTTTCAAAATTAAATTCGATGACTCAAAGTTGAATTTTTTTTCAATATGAATAATCTAAGTAACCTGTGTTGAAGGAACCTAATAGGTAACTAAACCTCACCTATCGTATGAATCAAAAAAAACTACTTTCACTTCAATATTTTGTACATCAAAATTTGGATAAAATGAAAATTGGATATTGACCAATCTTTATTAATTTTATTCTGTTATTAAAATTGTAGAACAAATTTATAATATTAATTTCAAATGCCGATAACTTGTATGACACAAGAATAATCAGAAACCGTTTGCACAAACGTTTGCGGTTGATAAGTAGTTAAAAATGTGGATAAATAATTACCTTAGCGGCATGAAACGAACAACAATTAAAGATATCGCTGGCATCGCAGGTGTCAGTATTTCAACTGTATCAAGGGCATTGAAAAATCATCCTGATATTAGTCAACCCTTGACGGAAAAAATTCATCAATTGGCGGATGAATTGAACTACCGCCCTAACCTGACGGCAGTTCAACTGCGTAAGCAAAAAAGTAATATTATTGGTTTGATAATTCCTGAAGCACACATGTTCTTTTTCCCTTCTGTGATTAAGGGCATTTCTGAGGTTATTCAAAAGTCAAATTATAAACTTTTAGTACTGCAATCCAACGACGATATTCAACAAGAAATCGAAAACATACGTATTTGTTATGAAAACGGCGTAGATGGGCTATTGATAACTTTAAGCAATCAAACAGTCAAACTTGATCATCTTCAAGAAATGAAAGAAGCGGATATTCCTGTTGTTTTGTTTGATAAAGTATTGGATAACAATGACTTCGATGAAATAATTATCAACGATTCAAAAGCCACTCAAACATGTATTGATTATTTGATACAGACAGGCTGCCGCCGCATTATGGGCATTTTTGGCAATAATACCTTAATGATTACCCGTAAAAGAGTTGAAGGATTTAATGAATTGATTCAATCAAATAATGGGTTAAATATTGCCGCTGAATGTCACTTTGTTTCCAGTACTTTTGATGCGTGGGATTGTGTTGAACAGAACTATCTGTCCTTTAAACCAGATGGCATTTTTGCTATGAGTGATGAAATAATTGCGGGTGTCATTCCTGCTTTAAAAAAATTAAAAGTATCTATCCCCGAAGAATGTTCTGTCATTGGCATCAGTGATGGCTTTTTGCCCAAAATACTTGACCCCGAAGTCACTTATTTGCACCACGATGGTTTGAATTTAGGCAAAATGGCAGCACATCATATCATTCAAAAAATAGCATCAAAAGAAGGTGAAAGACCACATGTTACTTTGATGTTGTCAACACAACTTGTTATAAATGAATCGACAAAAAAGGTTATTCCGTAAATAAAAGATTGATTTTCAAAGAATTAGCTGACTTTTAAATAAAGATTTCGCCAATCATATACGTTATAGCCGAACCTGAAATATCTACACGTCCCCCCCTCAGTAAACAAGCTAATTCACCGCCTCTTTTTGAGATTTGACGTGCCGAAAGACGCGTTTTATCCAACTGTTCCGCCCAATAGGGAATCATTGTAGTATGCGCTGAACCTGTAACGGGATCTTCTTCAATGCCTACTTCAGGATAAAAACAACGCGAAACAAAGTCAACTGTATTGCCTTTTGCTGTTGCTATCAAGCCTCGTGCGTCGAGCTCTTTCAAACCCATGACATTTGGCTTCAAATTGGCAACATCTTTTTCTGAACTTAAAACAGCCATATAGTCGTCACGACCTTTAAACACAGCTAAAATATTGACATTCAATATATTACGAATGATTTCTGCTTCTTTTGATATCAAATTATACCCCCTCAGTATATCCGTCGGAAAATCGAGTGTATAAACATTACCTGCTTGTTTTTGAACGGATAAAATGCCACTTAGAGAATCAAACCGTATGGTCGGTTTGTCAAACCCTAATTGTTCATAAATAATGTGTGCCGTTGCCAAAGTAGCATGACCGCACAGCCGAACTTCAATGGAAGGGGTAAACCAACGAATATGAAAATCACTTTCGCTACCCGTCGGAATGATAAAAGCAGTTTCCGCCAAATTATTTTCTGCGGCAATATTTTGCATCTTTGCATCGGGCAACCACTCCATTAATGGTACGACGGCAGCGGGGTTGCCACCAAAAACGTGATTCGTAAAAGCATCAACTTGATAAATTTTGAGTTTCATATTAGCTGTAAATTGTTTATGTTTCTAAAAATAGGATAATTTTATATAAAAAGTCACAAGATTACTAAAAAATCAAAAAATAGAGTTGTGATGCTTTCTAAAACTTTGCTAATCTTTGTGCATTAATTCAATAAAAATAAATCCATTGAAAAATAACCGATTACATATTGTCAGCTTTGACATTCCCTACCCTGCCGATTACGGCGGCGTGATGGACATTTTTTACAAAGTGAAAGCATTATCAGAGGCGGGCTATCTCATTACACTTCATTGTTTTGAATATCGTGAACGAACCCCACAGGCAGAATTAAAAAAATATTGCACGCAAGTGTATTACTACAAACGTTCGTTTTCACCATTGCGCATATTGAGCCTTAAACCGTTTATCGTGCAATCGAGAACGGATTTTCAATTGCTCAAAAACCTAAAATTGGACGATGCACCCATCTTATTTGAAGGTTTGCACACCTGCGCTTTCATTCAGAAACGTGCGCTCAAAGAACGTTTAAAAATTGTGCGTATGCACAATACAGAATGGCAGTATTATCTAAATTTGATTAAGACAGAGTCTAAATTCTTAAAAAAGTTCTATTTCAAAATTGAAAGTTGGAAATTAAGACGGTTTGAAAAAAGAGTTTTACCTCATGCTAATTCTCTTTTGACAATTTCGCCCGACGATACAGACTATTTTTCTGAATTGCTTGAAAACAATGGTTTGTTGAAAACAAACGTTGTTTTCGTTCCACCTTTTCATCCCAACACAAGCGTTGAGTCTCGAACAGGCACGGGTAATTATGTCCTTTTTCATGGTAAATTGAGCATTTCTGACAATGAAGAAGCGGCTATTTACTTAATAGACCGTATTTTTTCAAAGCAAGAAATCCCGCTTTGTTTGGCGGGTAAAAATCCATCTGAACGGTTGATTGAGAAAGCTAAACGTTACGACCATATTAAAATAATTCCCAATCCTGACGAAGCAACCATGACGGAATTGATACAAAATGCCCAAATCAATGTCCTATTGTCGTTCCAACGAGCAGGCATGAAATTGAAATTGCTCAATGCTTTGTATCGGGGTCGGCATTGTGTTGTCAATAAACACATGATAAACAACACGGGTTTAGAGTCACTTTGTTATATAAAAAATACTTCGAAGGATATTCGGGCAACCGTGGAAAGCTTGATGAATGTTCAATTTTCACCTCGTCAAATTGCAGAAAGACGTGTCATTTTAGAGAAAATGTTTTCAAACAAAGAAAATGCTGCTAAAATCATTGCTATTTTGAACAATCAAGCATGAAAAAGATACTTGTTGTAGCCGCTACAGTTGCAGAAATACAACCATTTGTTGATTTTTTAAAACAAGAAATGACCGTTCGGAAAAGCACTCTTTTTTCGAATTATGCTTTTGATGTGCTCATTACAGGCGTTGGTATGGTCAATACGGCTTTGAAAGTGAGTAAATCTTTGGCTTTAAATGACTTTGATTTTGCGCTCAACGTAGGTATTGCAGGGCATTTTCCTAAAAAACTACAAACGACACGCACAGCTGCTGCATATACTTTTGAAAAAGGTGCTGTCGTCGAAGTTGTGAGTGAAAGATATGGTGATTTAGGTGTGGAATTGGCAGACGGTTCTTTTACCGATATGTTTGAATTAGGGCTAATGTCTAAAAATGAAGTCCCTTTTATCGAAGACAAATTATTGAATTCCAGTCCTTTATGCCCTTTTCATTTACCTTTGGCACATGGTTTGACTGTTCAAAAAGTGCATGGCTTCCCTTTAAGCATCAAAGGCATTTTACAAAAATATAAAGACGTTCAAATTGAAACGATGGAAGGTGCAGCCTTTTTTCAAGCCTGTCTTACTGAGGGGGTCGCTTTTTCAGAAATAAGAGCGATTTCTAACTTTGTCGAAGCCCGTAATCGAGAAAATTGGGTGATTGATGAAGCGATTCAAAGTTTAAATGCCGTTTTGATTGATTTATTTGTAGCTAATCAGGTGTAACAACTTGCGTCAAGTTTACAAACTCTGTCTATTACCATAAGTTTTTTAAGGCTTAAAAAAGTTCGGGAAATTTTTAAAATTTCCCGAACTTGAATGGCAGCTATCATTCATCTACCAATTTACTGTTCTTCATACTATAAAAAAAGTAAATCAGCAGCCCCATCGCCATCCAGCCAAAAAACACAAACCAAGATTTAACGGGTATCTCAATCATCAAATAGGTACAGAAAAGCACACCCATAACAGGTATAAAAGACCATTTTTTCAAAAATGTTTGAACTGTCATACCTACCGCAATGCCTAAGAAAATAAGCAATAAATACTCTTGATGCGGCTGATCGGCAAAGTTTGCAAACGCATTATAAACCCTGTCTTTAAAAAAGTATAGAAATACCAATAAAACAAAAGGAATGACAAATTGACCATTGATATAAGGCAATTTGAATTTCCCCACCTGTTTGTCTTCTGCGGGCAAAATCAAAACACCACCGCAGACCAATACAAACGCAAATAAAGTTCCGATACTCGTTAAATCGGTCATCAAAGCTGCATCCATAAATAAGGAAGGAATTGCCACTAAAATACCCGTTACAATGGTCGCAAATGAAGGCGTTTGGTACTTAGGATGCACCTTTGAAAAGGCTTTGGGCAAAAGACCGTCACGGCTCATGGACATCCAAATGCGCGGTTGACCAATTTGGAAAACGAGCAAAACGCTGGTTGTTGCGACGACAGCACTAATAGAAATAGCGTAATTCAGTTTTGTCAAACCTGTTTTTTCAAAAACGTAAGCCAAAGGGTCAGCAACGCCTAAAAATTCTTTGTAATTGACCATACCCGTAATCACCAAAGCAGTCAGAACATAAATGATGGTACATATTATCAAGGCGTAAATCATGCCACGCGGCAAATCACGTTGTGGATTCTCACATTCTTCTGCCGTTGTCGAAATGGCATCAAAACCGATGTAGGCATAAAAAACGGCAGAAACGCCCATCATCACCCCTTTCATGCCATTGGGCAAAAATGGATTCCAGTTCTCTGGTTGAACATAAAAACAGCCCGCCAAAATGACAACAAATAGCACTGCTAACTTGAAAACAACCATACCATTCGCCCATTTTTTACTTTCTTTAATACCAGTATAAACCAAAGCCGTCACTAGGACGACAATGACAAAAGCAGGTAGATTGAAAATGAGGTGCCAATCACCAATCATGGGCGCAGTTGTCCAAGCCATGTTCTCAAGGGGTTTACCATCTGCCACAGCCGTTTCATACAACAAATGCGCTGTGGCACTATCTGTTATCATCCATCCTGGAAGGTGAATACCGAGCCCCCTCAGTAAATTGTTGAAATAACTCGACCATGAAATCGCAACAACGATGTTACCGATGGCATATTCTAAAATCAAAGCCCAACCAATCACCCATGCAATCAATTCCCCAAAAGTGACGTAGGAATAAGTATATGCACTGCCTGCAACGGGCACGCGAGACGCAAATTCAGCATAGCAAAGTGCCGTAAAACCACAAGTAATAGCTGCAATGACAAATAAAATGACGACACCAGGACCGCCATTATAAGCAGCCGACCCAATAGTTGAGAAGATACCCGCCCCAACAACCGCCGCAATACCCATTGAAACCAAATCGCGTAATTTGAGGTTTCGGTCAAGTTTTCCTTCGCCGTGAGCATGGTCACCGCCTTCTTGTAAAATTTTACTGAGGGGTTTACGTCTAAAAAGAGAGTTGTTGGACATTCGTTTTATTTTTTTTATGTTTGAAATGTGATTAGGTACTAAATTTAAAGCGGCTTAAAATTAGACAACTCATTCGTTTTTTGTGAAAAATGGAACAAAAAATTTAAAATAGGTTTTTAAAAAGTAACGAAAAAAGGAATTAGCGTCTCTTACTTGCTCTTATACTGAGGGGGGTATTATTATCTCTACAATTCATAAGAGCGATATTTTTCTTTTAAAGAATGTAAACTTTTTTTTAATTAAATCATTTTAGGCGTAAAGAAAACAACAAACAGCCTTAAAAAAATGTACTTTTGCACGCTGTTTAGACTTACATCTAATATTTTCAATATAAAACATTGATAATCAAACTAATAGATAAATAATATCCATAAAGTATGCGTACAAAATTATCGAATTTCAATTTTGAGTTAGACAAAAAACACATTGCTCAATACCCTGCACCTAATCGTGACGAAAGCCGTCTCATGGTTTTGCACCGCGATACAGGTAAAATAGAACACAAAGTTTTTAAAGACCTCCTTAACTATTTTGACGATGGTGATGTGATGATTTTTAATGACACCAAAGTATTTCCCGCTCGACTTTACGGCAAAAAAGAGAAAACAGGCTCTACCATTGAGGTTTTTTTACTCCGTGAATTAAACCACGATGCTAAATTATGGGATGTTTTGGTTGATCCTGCTCGTAAAATTCGTGTCGGTAACAAACTTTATTTTGAAGATAAAAAAGGCAATGAGATTTTAGTCGCCGAAGTTGTGGACAATACAACTTCACGTGGACGTACCATTCGCTTTTTATATGACGGTACTGACGAAGAATTTGAGCGCGATTTGAACTATTTGGGCAACACACCATTACCAAAATATATTGGTCGTGATGCAGATGAGACTGATAAAGAGCGTTATCAAACGGTTTATGCGAAAACAGTCGGTGCGGTAGCTGCACCAACGGCGGGCTTGCATTTTAGCCGTGAATTGATGAAACGTATGGAATTGAAAGGTGTTAATTTTTCAGAAATTACCCTGCATATTGGTTTGGGTACCTTCCGTACGATTGACGTTGAGGACTTGTCGAAGCATAAAATGGAAGCTGAATATTTTAGAATTACTGAAAAAGCCGCCGATATTGTCAATGCGTCAATGGATAGACACAAAAAAGTTTGTGCGGTCGGTACAACAGTGATGAGAACTAATGAATCCGCAGTAACGGCTAATGACCAGTTGAAAGCGGCTGAAGGTTGGACGAACAAGTTCATTTTTCCGCCTTATGATTTCCATGTTGCCAATTCGATGATTACGAACTTCCATTTGCCGAAGTCAAGCGTACTTATTATGGTGTGTGCTTTTGGTGGACATGAATTAGTCATGGAGGCTTACGAACAAGCGATTAAAGAAGATTACCGTTTTTACAGCTACGGTGACGCTATGTTGATTCTGTAAACCATTGATACGAAGTTTAGTAAACTTTAAAAATTTGCTAAACATGTACTTAAAATAAAATTTTTTTAATGTTGTTTTAGTTAAAAAAGCGGGTTCTTTTGAACATCGCTTTTTTGATTGATACCATCCATTTTCAAAAACTGTTGTGTGCCTTTTTTGTTAAGTTAAAAGTTGTTTTTCAAATTGTTTTGCTAAAAATGTTCATCTTTTTGTAAAAAAAAATGAAATTTTTAAACAGTTTTATTGACAATTTGGATTGAAAAATTACTTTTGCACACTTTTTGAAAATCTCTGTTCTTAAAATAATTAACAACCTCTCTTTTTTTTGTAAATAAAAATTTAGTAAAATATGTATTGGACGATTGAATTGGCATCACATTTAGAAGATGCACCCTGGCCCGCATCGCGTGACGAATTAGTTGACTACTGTATTCGTTCTGGTGCTCCTCTCGAAGTCATCGAAAATCTTCAAGCACTCGATGAAGAAAACGAATTGTATGAGAGTATTGAAGACATCTGGCCCGATTATCCGCGTAAAGATGACTTTTTCTTCAATGAAGACGAATATTAAGTAGCCGATTGATTTTCCTTAGAAAATCTCGCAGACTTGCAATTGTAATATTCTTGTTTTCGCATATCAAAAGCCTTGTTTCGATTATACCGAAATAAGGCTTTTTTCGTTTTTTTTGGGTTTATAACAAATTCTCACAAACTACTTTCTCGTGCAAGGTGTATTTGGAACGTTACGAGAAACAGTGTGTAATTGTAACTATTGTATAAATCTCCGTCTAGACTTAATTACTGTACAAAATTAGTAAACACTGCTCAAATTGAAAAAGTGATTGAAAAGGCAGTTTCAATACCCCCTCAGTATTTTGAACGCTATAATTGTCTGAAAGCATTTTTTCAATTAATGAAAAGAACTTAGAGATTCAAATAAGTGAATTAATTGTTAACATCACGAGTATTGTTTTTTATTATTATAATCTTTATTGAATTTTATAAATCATTTACTATCAATAATAAACAAAAATAAAATTTTGTAAAAAAATGAAATAGAGCAATTTTTATAAGGAAAATGCTACGGAATCAATAAATAAATGTTTCATAATTATTAGTACCACAAATAAAGTTTTATCTTACGACTAATTTTTGAGGAAACATAAATTCATTCACTTAAACAAAACAAAAAACTATGGGTCACGACGAATACCTGCCATGTAGTTCATACGAAAACCAAAACGCTCACGAAACAGAATCTGGTTTCGCTGCTTTTTATGATGAAAAAAGCGAACACCACTTTTTCGCTCTTCTTGATGCTGACGGCAAAACGTTAATGCGGAGTGAAGGATATCCACAAATGCCTGCTCGTGAAAACGGCATACAATCCGTCATAAAAAATCGCACAAATCGAGATTTTTACTCCGTCAAAGAGGAAGATGGTGCTTATTTTTTATGCCTCCGTGCTGCCAATTACAGAGAAATCGCGCGTTCATGCCCTTGCGAATCCGAAGCTGCTGCTCTTGAACTGATACCATATATGACGGGTGAAAAAATTAGAGGCGGCGCAACAACTGTATCTGAAAGCACGAATGATCGTATAGATGATGATTATTTAGCCTGCAAAGAATATGAAGGACATCCAGATGTGGGCAGCTACGGTTTTGATGGTCTCATAAAATTTACCCATGAGAATGGTCAGCACTATTTTGCATGGTACGAAAACGATGGCTCATTATATATGCGCTCTGAAGGTTATACCTCAACGTCTGCTCGTGACAACGGTATGGCATCTGTAGCCAAAAATAGAGGTTTGCAAGAACGTTATTCCATTTTAGAAAAAATGGGACGCTATTTTGTGATTTTGAAAGCAGGAAATCATCAAGAAATCGCTCGCTCATGTCCTTACGACTCAGAAGCCGCCGCATTGGCAACTTTCCCAAATGCCCGTGCCGAAGCAGCTCGATTATTAGCAGAAGCAGAAGCTCAAAGACTTAAATTTGCATCAGCAGCAGCCGCAACAGCCGTTGCAATGACAGAAACAAGCGGTAAAGCTGAAAACGAAGAAGACGACTATTTGGCATGTCGCCAATATGACGGTCATGGTGATGCAGATGAAAATGGTTTTGTCAGATGGCAACACAGCAATGAAAAGTACTATTTCACTTGGGTGAATGACAAAGGCAGCGTAAAAATGCGCTCAGAAGGTTATCCTACGGCAGCGGCTCGTGATAATGGTATGAACTCCGTTATCCGTAACCGCGACAATAAAGACCGGTACGTTGTCAAAGAAATGCACGGTAAACATTTTGTCATCCTTAAAGCGGGTAATCATCAAGAGATAGCACGCTCTTGTCCAAAAGACAGCATTGATGCCGCAGGTATTATGTTCCCTATTTTAGGTATCGGGGCAGCTGCTTTATCTCTTACAGGTCCCCCCTCAGTATCAAAACCTAATGTGGATATTATAGATGATTATTTGCCTTGTCGCGA
>JAYTUR010000108.1:0-10661 GCA_043744475.1 Saprospiraceae bacterium
AGAAAAATTTTCAATTTTTCTATTAAAAATACGCTCGCCCCAATAGATTTCTTACCTGTACGCCTTTCGAGCAAAGCGAGAAACAGGGATAAATTGCTCTTGAAGAATTTATGTAAGGTTTGCTGGTGTTTAGTAAATTTTCGAAGTTTACTAAACATTGTTAAACCACACAGCCTCTTTTTTGTTAGACGTAAAAAATGACTTTTTATGAATAACAAAAACTATTTGATTGTAGGAGCCAGTTCTGGTATTGGCAAAAAATTAGCAGAAAAATTAACGGCACAAGGAGCGAATGTCTATACGGCTTCACGGCACAGTGGCGACACCCCCTCAGTATCTCACCTCATTTTTGATGCACAAAGCAATGATTTTCAAAGTTTTGCGTCATTGCCCGACATCCTTCATGGGGTCGCTTACTGCCCTGGCAGTATCAATTTGAAGCCTTTTCATCGGCTCTCATTGAGTGACTTTCAACAAGATTTAAACATCAATTTGCTGGGTGCTGTGGGCGTTTTGCAAGCCGTTTTACCGAAACTTAAAAAAGCGGAAACGGCAAGTGTCGTTCTATTTAGCACGGTCGCGGTACAAACAGGCATGGGTTTTCATGCTTCAATTGCAGCTGCGAAAGGAGCTGTGGAGGGTTTGACCCGTGCTTTGGCAGCAGAATGGGCGATGCAACGGATTCGGGTTAATGCGATTGCACCCTCATTGACGGATACGCCTTTGGCAAAAAATCTATTGGCAACAGATGAGAAAAAAGAGGCTTCCAATCGGCGGCATCCGATTGGACGTTATGGGACAGCAGACGATGTAGCAGCTATGGCAGCGTTTTTAATGGGCGATGAATCGAGCTGGATAACGGGTCAGATATTCGGAGTTGATGGTGGCTTGGGTTCGATTAGAAGTGTTTAAGCGTGATTTTCAATGGATTTATAGCAAAAACACTATTTATTACGCACTGTTTTCCAAGCCAAAAGCCCAAAAAACAGTGCGTAACTTGTTTATATGCGCAATTGCTATGAGGATTTTATTTCACTCTAAAAGCAACTGCTAAATTTTCCCACATCAAATTGACCTGATTGCCTTTTACCTCGAAAGTCATTCTTTCCATCATTGTCTTTGATTTGGTAGATTTGACCTTGACACGGAGAACATCTTTTGACGCATCATATTTGAAAGCACCCCATTGTTTTGCAACGCTGTTGAAAATAATCGTCCATTCACCCCCCTCAGTAGGAATCGTAAATAAGCTATATTTCCCTGCTTTAAGGGCTTTTCCTTCTATCATAACGTCTTTATCCACCTCAAAAGTTGTGGCATCATTGGCTCCTGTGCGCCAAACTTCATTATATGGGACGAGTTTACCCCAAACTTCTCTGCCTTTAACGGCGGGTTGTGCGTAAGCAATCGTGACGGTTTTGTCACCTATTTTGCCCGTTGCAGTTGCAGCAGGGCTTGGTTTGGCTTTGCCTTCTTGTGCAAAAGCGACAGAGGTCATGAGTAAAGCGGTCGCTAAAAAAAAGAATTTTTTCATAAAATAACGTTTTTTTATTGTTTGAAAATGAACTACATTTTAACAGACATATTTAAGCCTAAAAGGTTGATTTTTACTGAGGGGTATTCGACATAATGCGTACAAACTCTCCGAAAGTTGTGCAAAAGTCGTCGAAGTTTTAAGCTTCGACGAATAAGGGGGGTAAAACTAAATTGTGTATAAAGACCATGTGCATCGCGGGTTGCCAAAAGCCAACGTTTTAGGTTTTGCAAATCGGGTTGTTCGAATATAAATGTCATCAATCGTTTCGATAGCCCTTGTCCACGATAGTTTTCTAATATAAAAACATCAGCTACATAAGCAAAAGTTGCTTTGTCGGTAATGACGCACGCAAAACCAATTTGTTTATCGTTGTCGTAAACGCCAAAACATAGCGCATTTTCGATGCGGCGCAAAATATTATCCATCGAGCAGCCTTTTGACCAATAAGATTCCGTCAAAAAGGCATGAATTACTGAGGGGTCGAGTTTGGACTTGTCCGTTGAGAATGTAAAAGGGACTTCTTCCATAAAAAATTAGGCAGTTATAGATTCTGAAATGTTTCTCAAAAGCTGTGCTTCATCGCTTTGGATAAACCGACGGGTTTTGTATTGTGTACCTGCACGACCTGTTTCTAGCATCATTTTTTTGAAAGCACCACGTCGCAAAGTATTGATCGTCAACGTTTTCAAAGCTTTTCCGCGTATCAAATCGTCGTAACACATATTCTGTTGGCACAATATTTCATCGAGCTTTTGCGAAAACGTATGCGCATCGCCACCGTTTTCAAACTCGACAAACCACTCATGGTAAGGCAATCCATTTTCAGAAATCAAAACGGGAGTCAAGGCAAAATCCGTTACAGCGTAACCCGTTTCGCGGACGACTTTTGCCACCGCTGTATCCACTTCTGCTTGTGTAAAATGCTCACCAAAAGCATTGAGCGATTGCCCAACGCGCCCTAAAATACGCAATTTAGGCGGGTCTAATTGCGTAAATTCGACAACATCACCCATATTGTAGCCCCACAAACCCGCACAGGTGTGGATATGAATGACGTAAGGCACACCAATTACTATTTCATGAATCCATAGCCGTCGAGGGTTAGGCTTTTCTATTTCTGAAACAGGAACGAACTCGTAGAACATACCAGAATTGGGCAACAATACCATTGAGGTATCATCTATATCGTTTTGAAAAGCGAAGTAGCCTTCTGACGCTGGATAAGCCTGTAAATATGTAACTTTTTGATTTACAATACTTTGTATTAAATCGCGATAAGGCTCAAAATTCATGCCCGCCGTCGAAATGATACGCAAGTTTGGAAAAATGCGGTTTAAGGGTTTGCCACTCAACTCTTCAACCTTGCGCAAATACAACAACAACAATGGGGGCATAGCGACGATACCACGAATGTCCTGCCCAATGGTTTCGCGAGCCGTTGCCGTTATTTTATCTTCGTATTCAGGAATAAGATCGGTTTTACGCGTCGGAAAGCTCATCTGATTCACCCATTTGGGTTTCTCTGCGGTCAGAATTGACGAAAGTGCGCCCGATTTTATAGTGCCATACGGGTGAAAAATAGGCGGGTCAGCAAATAGTGCCCATTTGCCTTTGTGCACATCGTGCAAGCGGAGGCGATAGGTAAAATTTGCCATATTTGTCATTGTCGCCTCAAATTGAGCATCGAGCATTGCGCGCGTAATGGGTAGATATTTTTTGCCCGAAGTCGTCCCACTGGAGGTTGCAAAATAGAGTGGGCGACCATGCCAAAGCACATCGCTTGCGCCGGCTGCAATTTTTTGAATATACGGTGCATGGTCGTTGTATGTACTGAGGGGTATCGCTTGACGCAAATCCTCTGGCGTGAAAATATCCCTAAAATGATGTTTTAAGCCAAATTCTGTAAACCGTGCCGAGCGTATAAGGCGTTGCAAAACTTGCAGTTGTACCGCTGGTACATCAATTAATTGTTGCTGAAAACGACGATTGAGCCGACGACTCCACAGGCGCATAATGGGGACTTTCATAGAGTATTGTTTGTAAATTTTTAAATGCGGACATAAAAACGAGAGTAAGATACATATTTTTATAGATTTCTTAATTCCCGTTTGTTTCATAGCTTTGCAGCTTATAAAAATAATAGAAAAATGGACAAACCTTTATACTTTTTTGAACCTTTTAAACAAACCATAGACTGGGTTTTGATATGGGCATTGAGTGCCGTTATCCTGATGGGGCTGTTGGCTTATGTTGTTTCAAAATATAGTAAATTAGATACCAATCGGCGTAATATCCTACTCATGTTGTGCTTTTTTGTCGGTATTTTGGCTGCGGGAACGACTGTCTTTCGTTTAATTTCGATGTGGAAATTGAAGCGTGTTCAGATTTATAATGACCGAATAGAAACGCCTTATGGCACGGCTCCGTTCAATAATATTCGTGATTTTTATGTCAAAATTGAACGACATTATAAGCCCATGAACCCTTCTGAGGTAAAGGATTCTGCCCGTTATTTTTTCCTTTTAGAACGAAACGATAAGACGCATGTTTTGAGCGAAGGCGACTACCCTGTGGATTCTATTTTGGCGAAACTGAATGATGTAATGGGATATTAATCGCTGCATCTTACAACTTTCCAAAAGTTCTAAACTTTTGGAAAGTTGTATTACCCCCTCAGTATGAACACAAAAAAGCCTTGCATAGCGCTATGCAAGGCTTTTTTGTTATTGATAATCAATGAATTATGAGTATTTCTCAATACCCAATACTATTATCTTAATACTATTTAATCGTAATCACTTTTTTGAGCGTCGCAGTAAACGTTCTCAACTCAATCGTGTATTGACCTTTGGGTTTGCTTGCAAAGTCAACCTCATAAATCGTATTGACAGGCAGTGCCCAAAGATTTTCATCTTTAAAAACAAGCTTATTGTCTGTATCTTTTACAGAAACCGAACTTAGGTTGACATCAATTTTCTCGAAATCAATGTACAAAATGTGGTTTTCATTGTCTGTGTAAAAAGACCAATCTTTTGTTGTTTCGTTTGAATGGCTTGAATCGTTTCCGATGGGAGATGAAATGGAAAGAAGTTGAGCGTTCAAGGGAGTAATAATTGAGAAAGCGACCATAATGGCGGCTGCAGAGAACAGTTTATTCATGTCAGAGCAGTCTGTAGTTTAAAATGAGTCAAATATTTTTTATAGTTTTGTGTGTTCTTTAAACACCTTTCAGTGCTTATGTCACAAAGTTACGGTGAAAATTTTTCTAAAAACAAGTTTTATTTTGTGACAACACTTAAAACATCTAAAATACTACCGTATATGGTAGGCTTCGCATCTAAAAAAGTCGCCAACTCTACCCAAATCGCCTGTTCTATATCTTCTGATGTTTGAGGAGTTAACGTAATTTCTGTCGTTGACATTGCATACCACCACGTTTTTTTTAAAATTCTTTTGCCGTTCATGTCATAAGTATGATATGTATAGGCTATTAATTCACTGATTTTTACGTCGTTTAAACCCGTTTCTTCTTGTATTTCGCGCACAGCGGCTTGTTCAGGCGATTCGCCGTCGTCAATTTTACCTTTTGGTAAATCCCAGCTATTGCGTCTAAATATCATCAACACTTTGTTTTTCACATTTCTCACAACACCCCCTGCTGCGCCTATAATTTTGTAGATGGATTGAAAATCCTGCCACAACTTTTCTAAATCATTGCCATAAACGACCACACGGTCATATTTTTTAGATTTTTCAAGAAGGTCAATTATAGGATGTAAAAACTTTTTTTTACCTAAATAATTAGAAATCAAGGTTTTACTGTCATTTTTCCACGTGTCAAGCACCCCCTCAGTATTTGTGAGAAATAAAGGCGTTTCGTTGATAAAAATTTTGTAAATCATAACTTTGCGTTTTTTATAAAAATGTGAAATATGAATATCGCAAACGAGGTTGCCGAAAAATTGCTGCAAATTAACGCTGTTAAGCTTAATCCACAAAATCCATTTACGTGGGCTTCGGGCATTAAGTCACCTATCTATTGTGACAATCGCTTGGTGCTGTCTTTTCCAGCCGTCCGAACTTTTGTTATTCAAGCTTTTGCCGACAAAGCGGCGCAGTTCGAACCCTTTGACATCGTTGCAGGTGTGGCAACGGCAGGCATTCCACACGGCACATTATTGGCTGACCGATTGGAAAAACCGTTCATCTACGTCCGTGAAAAAGCCAAATCACATGGTCAGCAGAATCAGATTGAAGGCAATATTACTGAGGGAGCAAGAATTCTACTCATCGAAGACTTGATTTCTACAGGCGGTTCAAGCCTTAAAGCTGTTGAGACTTTGCGCGAGGCGGGCTGCGTTGTCGTCGGTGTCTTAGCCATATTCAGTTACGGTTTCCAAAAAGCAGAGGATGTTTTTCGAGCAGCAAACTGCCCTTTCGATACTTTATCGAATTACAACATTTTGGTCGAAAAAGCACGTGCGATGCAATATATTTCACCAAGTGATGTCGAAACTTTGGAAAGTTGGCGTATTTCTCCTACCGAATGGGGAATAAATGCAAAGTAAAATGATGCAGATGTAGGGATTTTCGAGTTTTTTTGTAGATTTGCGGTCATTTTTCAATGACATTTTTTGCAATATAAAAATCAATTTTTGTTGTAATTAGTTATTGATAACTTACCTTTTAAACCGATAAATTCTGAAATCAAAATTAGAAACCCATTATACGATAGACTTTAGATGAGTGTACTAACGGCGGCGTCTGAAAAATTCCTGCACGCATATCTTAATAATGCCTCCCCGACGGGTTTTGAGGCTTCAGGTCAAAAGTTATGGCTTGACTATATTCGTCCTTATATTGACGAATGGCATCTCGATAATTATGGAACGGCTTATGCCATCATCAACCCAAATCAACCTTATCGTGTTGTTATTGAAGGTCATGCAGACGAAATTTCGTGGTTTGTTAATCATATTGACGACAATGGCTTCATCAGTGTCGTTCGTAATGGCGGCTCTGACCATCTCATTGCGCCTTCAAAACGGGTCAATATTCACACTAAAAAAGGCATCATTAAAGGCGTTTTTGGCTGGCCCGCTATTCATGTTCGGCAAGGTAAAGACGCAACATTAGTACCCGAATTAGCCAATATTTTTATTGATATCGGCGCTAAAAACCGCGATGAAGTCCTTGAAATGGGGGTACACGTCGGTTGTGTCATCACTTACGAAGACGAATTGATTGAGATAAACAACCGTTTTTACTGTGGTCGTGCGCTCGACAACCGCATAGGTGGCTTTTGCATAGCAGAAGTTGCTCGCCTGTTGAAAGAAAATAATATCACATTACCCTTTTCACTCTATATCGTCAATGCAGTTCAAGAAGAAGTCGGTTTACGTGGTGCAGAAATGATTGCAGATACCATCAAGCCGCACGTTGCCATCGTCACCGATGTGTGCCACGACACTTCTACGCCTTTGATGAACGCCAAAGTGCAAGCCGATGTGCGGTGTGGCAAAGGACCGAGCCTCAGTTATGCCCCCTCAGTACACAATCGTCTTTTGAGCCTTATCATTGACACTGCCGAGGAGAAACAGATACCATTCCAACGCCAGGCATCAAGCCGCACAACTGGAACGGATACCGATGCTTTTGCTTATTCAAACGGTGGTGTTGTGTCCGCACTCATCTCGTTGCCGCTTCGCTATATGCACACAACGGTTGAAATGGCGGATAAAGAGGACGTTCAAAATGTCATCAGACTTATGTACGAGGTGCTACAAAAGATTGAAGCAAATCACAATTTTAAGTATTTCTAAAAATAGGATTTTATGTAAGAAAGCCTTGAAAACACGTCGTTTTCAAGGCTTTTTTTCTTTAAAAATTGACATTTTAACAAAAAATGCTGCGGGGTACTTTTAGTTTTTAGAGCAACTATTCGTCTTTAATTTTATTATTACCTCTGCTGACAAGCCAATCATCCAAAGGCTTCATGAGCGTATTGACGGCTATAATCGCAACGGCAGCCAAATAGGCTTCGCCATAATAACCCGCCGCAGCGAGGCAACCTAAAGCAGAACTGCACCAAACCGTAGCGGCTGTCGTCAGTCCGTGCACACTACTGCCTTCTTTGAAAATGATACCAGCACCTAAAAAACCAACGCCTGTCACGACTTGCCCAATGATGCGCGTGGAGTCACCTTGTGCTTTCGTTAATTCGATGGACAAAAGCACGTAAAGGGCGGCACCCGTAGCGACCAAAATATTGGTGCGCAGTCCTGCGGACTTGTAATGCTATTGGCGTTCAAAACCCAATAAGAGTCCTACACCCATGGCATAAAATAAGCGGAATGCAAATTCACTGATAGTCATTGTCATAACAAAGTCCTGTTTTCGATGCTAAAATCACCTTTTTTCGTTTCAGTTTGTAGGTGGTAACAAAGGTACATTCATATTTTCATTTAATTTTCCTGCAAGATATGTCGAAGAACTTATACCCAATAAAGCTAATTCTTGTGCGCCAAATTCAGGTAATTTGAACTCTGTAAAACATTTAACCAAGAAGAAAAGACCCAAAACGACATTAAAAATTAAGGCTTGAAAACGATGAACGCTCACACCGTTCTCATCCGACAAAATATCGTAAATAAAATTGTCTTTGACGGGTGGTAGTGAAGGGGTAGCATTGTCCGCTTTTTGAGCTTGGTTGTTGTCAATAATACGTCCAGAAACGGTCGTACCAGCACTGATACCAAGCAATACTAACGACGTGGTGTTCAAAATCGGAAACGTACCGTTATAGGCAAACATGAAAATAAAACTAATGGTTACAATCATTATCCACCACAGAAATTGCGTTCGTGACATGCTATAAGGCTTTGTCAAAGTTGCGCCACCAACACCGTCTTTGATTAAATCCGTTTTATACGCCCAATAAATCGTCAGCATGAAAATAAAGATGTCAGCAATGATAGCCGTCCAAATACCAAGAGATAAGTTGTTCATTTTAAATCAAAATTTAAAAGTGAAACCAAACGATGAGATTTGGTCATAAATAATTGTTTTTCAGAACATTATGGGGTGAAACTTAATTTGACCGAGTGTATTAAATTCAAAGGTTGGGGCGGGTATTTTTATGAAATTAAAGGTATTGGCTAAGGCTTTGATGAATTTTGAATGGGTTTTGAGGCGACTCAAATCAACATCCAATGACAGATAAAATTGACGATAACGCGGAAAAACTGCATCAGACAGACGAAAATCCGGTTTTTCAGCGGGCCACTCGTTCGCTCTTGCACCGTACATATTGTCGGCACCATAACCCACAGCTATATTCAACCAATCGGGTAAACCGCTGTTTTGCCAAAAACTTTTAGGATTCATGGACAGCCAAATCGTAATGGCGTTATAATCTTTGAAAAATGTTTGAGTATAATTATTGCCATAAATATCATTCGTCCGTTTACGTAAAGTCGTTGTTTTTGACTCATCAATAGATAAAATCGAAGTGTTTGAATACTGACGGGGGAAATTTGATACTTTCAAAACGATGCGCTGATCATGCCAAACCACTTGTTGAATACCAAAAAGGCTACTCCCGAGCGTATTTGCCGCCATATCCGACCATGAAAAACCCCAAGCTGTTGAAAAACCATCAAGCACTTCAAGCGTTCCTTGAAAAGCCATACCGACTGCCATGCCTAAATACGCTGCCTTTGCATCCTTCATACCCGTCCAACGCATCGCTCCGTAAGCCCACTTGCTCTCTTGATAAGCGGACAGAACATGCCCAGCTTTGTCCATTTGCAGCCATTCGCCCGAATCATTGAAAAAATGAAATCCACTGCGCGGGTATTGCGCGTACCACACATTATTGAGCAACGCGATAGACCCGACATAAGCGGTCGCACCTGCCATAACCAATCGCTTAAAATGGTGTTTGTTGGAAGTGTCCGACTTTTCAAAAAACGTGTTTTTAACGCTTAGATTCATTGTTTGGGCATTTAAACAATTGATAAACAATAATTTAAAGATAAATACATATGTCAATGTTTTTTTCATAAGTCATTTTTTTAAAAGGAGTGAAAGCCCTTGTTTTTGAACATAAAATTAAAACTTAAAAAATCCGAACAGCTCTTTTTCAAGCTGTTCGGCCACCTTAATTTAACTGACTTCAAGGTTTATAAAATAATTGATTCCTCATTTCAATCCGTTGTGTCATCCAATTTGGACTTGATTTTACGCGCATTTCTTCTCAACTTGATTTTATAAACCAATTCAAAAAGAAGAGGTAAAATCAATAATGTCAAAATGGTAGATGTAATTAAACCTCCGATAACGACTATCGCCAATGGCTTTTGCGTCTCTGAACCAATACCTGTTGAAATAGCCGCAGGCAAAAGCCCTAACATCGCCATCAAAGCGGTCATGACAACAGGTCGCACACGTGAGGCTACCCCTTCTCGAATAGAAATACTGAGGGGGTGCTTGTGTAGCAAATTTTGCTTGAAAACAGAAATCAAAATGACCCCGTTTTGGATACAAATACCAAACAAAGCGATGAAACCGATACCAGCAGATATCGAGAAATTGGTATGAGTCACTAATAATGCTAAAATACCACCGATAATCGCAAAAGGCACGTTCATCAAAACCAATGTGGCATCCATTGCTGAGCCGAAAATGATGAAAAGGATGATGAAAATGCCAATTAATGACATCGGAACGACTTGCCCGAGGCGTTTGGTGGCACGGATTTGGTTTTCAAATTCACCGTTCCAAGTCACTTTGTAGCCATGTGGAATCTTCAAAACCTGATCGCATTTGGCTTGTGCTTCAGCGATGGCACCGCCCATGTCGCGCCCACGAATTGAAAATTTGACGGCAATATAGCGTTGACCACCTTCTCGATACACATAAGCAGGACCTGTAATGGTGCGCACATTTGACACCTCTTTCAAAGGAATCCGCGAACCATCACGAGCTGGAATCAGCAAATTGCCAATCGTTTCTTCGGACTGCCGGAATTGCGGTTGATAGCGCAAACGCACGTCAAAGTGCTTTTCGCCTTCATAAAACTGAGTCGCCGTTTTGCCGCCAATTGCCATTTCGATGAGGCGTT
>JAYTUR010000109.1:0-2730 GCA_043744475.1 Saprospiraceae bacterium
TTTGCTTCGCAAAAAAGCGTACAAGAAAAAGAACCTATCAGACCGAAGTTAATTTTGAATCGTAAAACGATTCAAAATTAACTTCGGTCTAAAAAAAAAACTTCAAAGCACGCATTTCGAGCGAAGCGAGAAACAGTCAGTATCTTGTCCCTTGCGTAACATCAGTAACTAATATTAATGTATGAAAACGAACACAATTATTTTTCTTTTTTTAGGCGTATTGGTCTTAATATTTGCATGTCGCAACAAAAGTGAAAAAAAATTAGCAGATGTAGAAAAACAAGAATTAGCCACGGGCATACGCCACGACAGCCTTTTTTTAGGTCTTTCTTTAGGTATGACAAAGCGCGAATTTTGTGACTATTGTTTGAATATGAATAAAAAAGGCATTTTTACTGAGGGGGGTGATAAAACAGTTGAATATGTTTTAGGTAAAAAGAATTTTCATTTTCCACTACAAATGAACTTTTATCCACATTTCAAAGAAGACAAAATCATTGACTTACCTATTAAGTTCACTTATAAAGGTATTGACCTATCCTACCCAAATGGGCAAACGGAAAAATTGGCAGAAGATGTCAAAAAACTGACGGAAGAGTGGTACGGAGAAGGTTTTTTTATAACGCCATTGCCCAACGGCGGTAAAGGTTATGCAAAAGTATCGGGCAATCGTTGCGTCCTTATTTTTTCGGAAAAAGAATTTGAGGTAATGGTGATTGTTAAGGATTTGACCGCAGATAGTCAATAAATAGAAAAAAACCTTTGTGAATAAGGCTTTTATAAATAATGATAAGAATGTATAAATTTAAAAACATAGCTGTTCTTTTAGGACTTTTGTTTCTTTTCTCTTGCCAAAAAACAGAAAAAAAGGAGCAAGGCGCACCCGTCTTCAAACTCTTAGAAGCCGACCAAACAGGTATTGACTTCTCAAATGACTTGACGGTTAATTTGGATTTCAATATTTTCAAGTATATGTATTACTACAATGGTGCAGGGCTTGGCGTGGGCGATTTCAACAACGACGGTTTGTTAGATGTGTTTTTTACGGGTAATCGAGTGCCAAATAAGTTGTATTTGAACAAAGGCGGTTTGAAATTTCAAGATATTACTGGGGGGGCAGGTTTCGAGAAAAATAATGATTGGTCGAATGGTGTAGCAGTGGTGGACATCAATCAAGATGGACTTTTGGATATTTATATCAGTGTGGTAGGCAATTATTTACAGTTGCAAAGTCATAACAAATTGTACATCAATAAAGGCGTAAACAAAGAGGGTATCCCGCAATTTGAAGAAGAATCGAAGCAATATGGCTTAGATTTGGTCGGTTTTGGTACACAAGCCACGTTTTTTGACTATGATTTGGACGGCGATTTGGACATGTTTCAACTCAATCACTCGCTTCACAACAATGGTACTTTTGGACCTCGTGCCGTTTTTCAAACAGGCAAAAACCAATTTCATCCGCTTTCAGGCGACCGTTTTTTTAGAAATGATGCAATCCCACCTTTGGGGGGACAGAAGGGGGGATATGTTGAAATTACACGAACAGTTGGCATTTACAGCAATGCTTTGGGCTATGGTTTGGGTTTAGCGGTCGGCGATATTAACCGAGATGGTTATCCTGATTTCTATATTGGCAATGACTTCCATGAGAACGATTACCTCTACATTAATCAAAAAAACGGCACTTTCAAGGAGGAAATCACGAATTATATCAATCACACCAGTACTTTTAGCATGGGCGTTGACATCGGTGACTTGAATAATGACGGTTGGGACGACATTATGAGCCTCGATATGCAGCCGTACAACCCCTCAATATTGAAGGCTTCGGAGGGCGAAGATGCGTATGGTATTTACCAATTTAAACGCAATTATGGTTACAATTATCAATATGCCCGCAATGCTTTACAAATTAATAATGGCAACGGGACGATGAGCGAAGTGGCGACCTATTCGGGCATTCAAGCGACAGATTGGTCGTGGGCAACCTTGTTTTTTGATTATGACAACGATGGACATAAAGACATTTTTGTGAGCAATGGCATTCCCAAAAGGATGAATGATATTGACTATATCAAATTCGCTTCTGCCGATGAGTTTCAATCCAAAATTTATGATGGTACATTGAAAGACAAGGATTTAGATATGATTAGAAATATGCCTGAAATAAAATTGGATAATAAATTATTTCGCAATTCAGGCAATTTGCATTTCAAAGACCAACAGTTTTCGATTCAAAATAATAAGGTTTCGTACTCCAACGGGGCGGCTTATGCGGACTTGGACAATGACGGCGATTTGGACATTATCACAACAAATATCAACGACAAGGCTTTTGTTTATGAAAATATTGCACCGCATGATTCAGCGCATCAGATGTTGACTTTAAAACTCGTTGGTTCTGAAAAAAACCGCAATGCAATTGGTAGTAAATTGATTGCATACACGAAGGATTCTGTTATGGTTTATGAAAAATATCCCACACATGGTTTTCAATCGAGCATGGAAACGCCTTTGTATGCAGGTTTGGGCAATCCCCAAAATATAGACAGTTTGGTGCTTGTTTGGACGGATAATACGTTTCAAAAGTTGGATAAAACGGCTTTGAAATGGCAAGGCGCAAATGAAGTAGTTTATAAAAAAGGCTTGCAAAAATTTGATTATCAACGATTTGCCCCCCCGCTACCCCCCCTCAGTAACATAACCGATATAACAGCGCAAACAAAA
>JAYTUR010000110.1:0-2729 GCA_043744475.1 Saprospiraceae bacterium
GGAAGGATTTTGGTTATTGTGGTAGCAGGTATTTTTGGGATTGGTTTGGTTATTCGTTTGATTCAAATTCTGTTTGGTTATTTGAATTTTTAAACAAAAAAAAGCGTCCGACCTCAAGGATCAGACGCATCAAAACAAAACGAAAAACCAACTTTAAACAAGTCTCTTTTGTACTATAACAGTTTATATATTCTTTAAGTTCACAGTTGTTAAAGTAAATTAGTCATAAATATGTCAAAAAAGAATTGACTTTTTTATGCCTTCAACGCGACTGTAATTTCTTTTGTATGACCATCTCTGAAAACGGTGATTTTCAACACATCTCCTACTTTGGCACTCGAAACTACCGTTTTCAACTCTTGTGTAGAACGAATGGCTGAACCGTTTATTTTGACGATGACATCGTTCGGCAAAATGCCACCATATTGTGCAGCGCTACCATCAACAACGTTTGCAACTATAACACCTGCATTGACATTCAACTCTTTATCTTTCGCTTCTTCTTGAAAATATTGGTCAGGTACCATTTCAATACCCAGACGTGGACGGTTAGTGCTATTCGGAGCAAAATTGTTGTTGTTTTGATTTTGTGCTTGAGGAATTGACTTTCCCGTTTTGATAATTTCCTCCGTCACTTTATTCATAACTGAAATCGGAATCGCAAATGAATAGCCTTCGTAACTACCTGTATGCGTCTGAATCGCGGTGTTGATACCTATCAAACGACCTTGTGCATCAACCAATGCGCCGCCAGAGTTACCCGGATTGACAACCGCATCGGTTTGAATAAAGTCCTGCATCGGGTTATTTTCGCTCAATTTGCGGTCTTTTGCACTGATAATGCCCGCTGTTACTGTTGTCCCAATATCATAAGGATTGCCAATCGCTAAAACCCATTCGCCAATTCTTAGTCCTTCAGAATTGCCTTTTTGAATGGCTGGAAAATTTGAACCGCTGATTTTCAAAACAGCCAAATCCGATGCAGGGTCAGTGCCAACAACTTTTGCTGTAAAAACACGATTGTCGGGCGCAGGTAAAGTGACTTTTACTTCATCTGCAAAATCAACAACGTGGTTGTTGGTGACAACGTAACCATCTTGTGAGATGATAACGCCTGAACCAGTCCCTTTTTTAGGACCCATGCGAAAACCGAAAAAGCTTGAAAAAGGGTCTTGTCTTGACCTTTGATTGGCGGTTTGTGCTGATTCTGAAGACTCAATATACACAACAGAAGGTGTGGCATTTTGCGCCGCTTGCGAAAGGTCAACAACGCCACCGAAAGTTGTCGTTTCACTTGCTAACTTTGCATAATTATTGCGTGGTGAAACGTTGACATTGCGATTTGAAAAATTCATCGCACCAACGACGATTAAACCGCCTACAAGACCTGCTCCAACTAACGAAAAAATATTTTTCATAATGTTTTTATAATTTTGTGGTTTAAAAAATTGGTTTGTCTTAATTCATTCTAAAAAAGAATACGCAAAATAAACGACTCTGGTTTTTTTATGCAACGTCTTTTACCCTACTTTAACCAAATTTTAACTTTGAAACCATTAGGCTCTATTGTTAAACGTTTTAGGAGACAAAACGTTTATTTTTCCTTAAAAAAAACTTTTTTTAGCATATTTGTATAGACGACAAAACTTTTAGAATATTTTCACTTTTTTGTTTTATCCCCTTTAATCAAAGGGTGTATTCGACTTGTTGAACTAAATCTTAGATGAATAGCCACTTTTTGACGGATACCGACATACTCGATTGGCTCAAACCTGAAACGGATTTTGAGCGTCAATTAGCCCTCCACCCCGACGTTAAAACAGGTTTGGGTTGGGGCGAACCCCGTTATGGGCATCCAGAGGGTAAGGTTTTGTATCATATTCCCGAAATTTTTGTCAATATTAATTACTTGTTCCCCCCCCTCAGTAAAAATGAGCGTGAGCAACTGCGCCTTATCACTTTATTGCACGATGCCTTCAAATATATCGAAGATAAAGGGTTTCCACGTGATTGGTCGAGGCATCACAGCATTCTCGCAAGGCAATTCAGCGAAGCTTTTATCACCGACAAAACGGTTTTAGACATCATCGAACTGCATGATGAAGCCTATTACTGTTGGCGACTCGACGTTTTGGAAGATGAACCCGAACAAGCGGCAGCTCGTTTTGAAGCACTTTTGAGCCGCATTGGTTACTGTCTGCAACTTTACTATATTTTTTTCAAATGCGATACAAGGACGGGCGACAAAACGCAAGCACCTGTGAAGTGGTTTGAAAAGAAAGGATTGCCTATTCAGAAGGTGACGTTTTTGGATGTTTTATAATTTTATACTTTTTTCATAAAAAACAACGCTATGACACGTTATTTACTTGTTTTTGTCGCTTTTATGACATTTGTTGCTTGCTCCGATAAATACGCTTCTAAGGTTTATAAGGAGACAAATACCCAATATCGCAACCAATCGAAGCGGTTTGCACAACTTTTGGGGCAATATCCTTTGCATGATTCAGCGGGTATTAATATGTCGTCAGAATGGGTTGGCACAACGAATTTTTCGATGCGTAAACCCAATTTTGTTGTCATTCACCATACTGCTCAAACAAGTTGTGAACAGACCTTGAAAACCTTTACGCTACCACGCACACAAGTGAGTGCGCATTATGTTATATGTGAGGATGGCATCGTTTATCACATGCTCAACGACTATCTTCGGGCGCATCATGCGGGAC
>JAYTUR010000111.1:0-2727 GCA_043744475.1 Saprospiraceae bacterium
ATTTTTGAGCGTCTCCTCAATAATTTTTGGGGAACGCTTAAAAATGCGGATACCTATTTGGCGCACAAAAGCCATAAAAAAGGGCAAATTGATGAGACATTGCCTGAGCATATTGCTTTAGTTATGTCTTATGAAAAAGCTATTATCGGGGCAAATGGTCTTGATAATGCAATTGATGCTGTGATTGAAGAAATCGTTAGAATGAATTTTGGAGAATCGAACTTTGAACCCGCCTTTAACTGGTTAAAAGATTTGTTTTTCAAAACCATACTTTTTCACGATCATGGTAAAATCAATGTGAATTTTCAAGGCTTGGAAAAAAAGATGAATAACGCGTTGTATAAATCGCAACTTGACCCTAAAAGTCCAATTGATAGCCAACATTCAAAGCCAGGCGCATTCATTTTTCTAATTGCTCAATTTGATGCCATTAACAACAGTTCTTTTTCAGGTAGTGAAAAACGTTTTTTGTTTATCTGTTCAATGCTTTTTAGCTACAATATTCTAAAACATCATGCGCCTTATTTGAATCAAGCGTGGGAAGTGAGGAGCAAGTTTAGTTTGGAAGAAGTTAATTACATGAAGGCTTATCTTGATGAATATCAAATGATTGTTAAACCTGTTTTTAGAAATGAGTTTTGTAAAATCTTGAAAAAGTTTGAAGATTCAAAATCAAATGTCCAAATTGATTTCTCTCTTTTAGCTTTATTGCGGCTCAACTTCTCATTACTAACCGCCTCCGATTATTTAGCCACATCCGACTACATGAGCCAAACGCCCATCACAGAATTGGGTGTAATGAGCGATGAACTGCGAAATCGTATCATCGAAAATAGTCAAAATTCGGAAATTTACAACCAAAAAGCCTTTGAAAAGGCAGATTTACTGAGGGGGGGACTTTTGGAAGATTTACCGACAGACAAAAGTGGCGACAATCTAAACGAACTCCGCAAACGCATGGCAGCCGAAGCTATTAATCAAGTGCGAGACAATGCCGAAAAACGACTTTTTTATCTTGAAGCACCGACGGGCGGCGGCAAAACGAATATTTCGATGCTCGTGGCGGCAGAATTATTGCATAAAAACTCGGAGTTGAACAAAATTTTTTACGTCTTTCCGTTTACCACTTTGATAACGCAGACACACAAAACGATTCTGAATACATGGAAAGTCACAACAGATGAAGTCGCTTTGATGCACTCAAAAGCGGGTTTCCAATCTAAAACTGGACCAGAAGAAGAGGATTTGGAAAATGATGCCGATTACGGGAAAGACAAAAAAAATTATCTAAATAACCTTTTTGCGTTCTATCCGATTTGTTTGACGACGCATATTCGCTTTTTTGATATTCTGAAATCGAACGATAAAGAGACGATTTATTTGATGCACCGTTTGGCAAATTCCATCGTGATTTTGGACGAATTGCAATCGTATAATCCTGCACATTGGGACAAAATGATGTACATCATTGACAATTATGCGCGATTGTTCAATATCCGTTTTGTATTGATGTCCGCTACGTTGCCGAAAATTGATAAATTGAAGTTGCCTACTTACTTAGAAGAACGCCCTAATTTCATTGAATTATTGTCAAATCCAAAGCGGTTTTTTACCAATCCGAACTTTTCGGAGCGCGTTCAATTCAATTTTGATTTGATTAAGCAACACAAGCCAGAGATTAGCCTAGACGATTTGGCAAAAGAAGTGATTGAAAAGTCAGAAAAGTACGCCGATACTGAGGGGTCTGTTCATACGATTATTGAGTTTATTTTTAAGAAATCAGCAACGAAATTTAAAGACGTTATTGAGAATTTAGAACACCCGTTTCAAGAGATTGTTGTTTTATCGGGAACGATACTTGAACCGCGTCGGCGTGAAATCATCAATTTTTTGAAAAACAAAGCCAATCGTCCTAAAAACGTCTTGTTAATCACTACGCAAGTTGTCGAAGCAGGGGTTGATATTGACATGGATTTAGGCTTTAAAAACGTTTCATTAATTGACAGCGATGAACAATTAGCGGGGCGGGTTAATCGAAATATCAATAAAAAATGCTGCACTGTTTATCTTTTCAAAAAAGACAACGCTTCAATGCTTTACAAAGGCGATTATCGCTTTTCAGTGGCAAAGGATAAAATTACGCTCGAAGAACACACCGACATTTTGAAAACAAAGGATTTTCAGAAGCTATACAATGAAGTGCTTTTGAGAATTGATAGACAAAATGGCAACTCAAATTTTGAAAATTTCAACAATGATTATTTGACCTACGTGCAGAATTTGGATTTTAAACAAGTCAATCAAAAATTCAAATTGATTGACTCAGATAATGTCTCGATTTTTGTTCCAATTGCTTTACAAATAAAAGTTGAAGGCGAAAAGTACACCGAGGAGACCCCTCAGTATGAAGACGTTTTTTCAGAAAATGAGTGGGCATTTTTGAAAAAATCGAAATGTTTTTTTGAAGGCGATACAACCGTAAGTGGTGAAGCTGTTTGGCAATTGTATAAAGATTTGATAGCCAATAAACGCCCCGATTTTATGGAACAAGCTGTTAGTATGAAGACAATTCAAGGCATTTTATCGAAATTTACTTTTTCCATTTTCTACACAAATACGCTTGAAAAAACAATGACTCAATTCATAGACAAAGAGTTGAGTTTTGAAAAATATTGGTATTTATCGCACTATAAAGACGTTTATAGCCTTGAAAGCGGTTTGATGACA
>JAYTUR010000112.1:0-2726 GCA_043744475.1 Saprospiraceae bacterium
GACAGTTCGTGGCGGACGCTCAATGTGCCGCATGATTGGGCAGTTGAATTGCCTTTTGTCTTTAAACCGAATGCTGATTTAGAATCACATGGCTACAAACCCGTCGGTGGCTTGTTTCCCGAAACGAGTATTGGTTGGTATCGCAAGCATTTTATGGTGGCAAGAGCCGATTCAGGCAGCCGTTTTCAAATACAATTTGATGGTATTTTTAGGGATGCCAATATTTGGGTCAATGGCTTTTTTGTTGGCAATAATATGAGTGGCTATGTCGGCGCGACTTATGATATTACAGATTATATTAATTACGACCGCGACAATGTGATTTGCGTTCGTGTTGATGCGTCGCAATATGAAGGTTGGTTTTATGAAGGTGCGGGCATTTACCGCCATGTTTGGCTCAATCAACTCAATAATGTGCATTTTACTGAGGGGGGTGTTTTTGTGAGTGCCGATATTCAAGGTAGTAAAGCGACGGTGAATATTGAAACAACTGTTGAAAACAAAAACCTTTCTGCAACTAATTGTACCGTTTTTACTTACATAACCAATCGTGAAGGGCAACAAATCGCCCAAACTAAGGAACAACCTTTGGCATTAGCCGTCAATGGTAAAGGAACGATGAGCCAAAAAATAGAGGTCAATAATCCACATTTATGGTCTTTGGAAGACCCTTATTTGTATCGAGTCGTGTCTGTTATTAAGTCTGGCAATACCATTATTGATGTTTCAAAACAACGGTTTGGTATTAGAACGCTGCGTTTTGATGCCAATGAAGGTTTCTTTCTGAATGGAAAGTATGTCAAAATTCAAGGTACGAATAACCACCAAGACCATGCAGGATTGGGCAGTGCTTTGCCCGATTACATCAATTATTATCGCATTCGTTTATTAAAAGACATGGGTGTCAATGCATATCGTACTAGCCACAATGCACCCACGCCCGAACTTTTAGATGCGTGTGACAGTCTCGGTATGTTGGTTTTGGATGAAAATCGTTTGCTCAACAGCAGCCCTGAATACATCAATCAGTTGGAACGATTGATTTTACGAGACCGCAACCACCCCTCAGTATTTTTGTGGTCAATTGGCAATGAAGAAGGAGGCATTCAGACACAAACCAATGGCAAACGCATCGCGCAAACCTTGATGGCTAAGCAAAAAGAATTAGACCCAACGCGGACGAGTACGTATGCTGCCGACGTTGCCAATGTTTTTCAAGGCATTAACGAAGTCATTCCCATTCGTGGTTTCAATTATCGAGAAGATGGCGTGGCGGATTATCATCGTGACCATCCCAATCAACCTACGATTGCAACAGAAATGGGCAGCACATTGACCACACGCGGCATTTATGAAAAAGATACCATTCGGGCGTATGTGCCTGACCAAGATATTACCTTCCCGTGGTGGGCAAGTACAGCAGAAAAGTGGTGGCGATTGGCTGCCCCCAATAAGTTCTGGCTCGGTGGTTTCGTTTGGACGGGTTTTGACTATCGGGGTGAACCAACGCCTTTTTCATGGCCCAACATTAATTCTCATTTTGGCATTATGGATATGTGTGGTTTTCCTAAAAACATTTATTATTACTATCAATCTTGGTGGACAGATAAAGATGTGCTACACATTTCGCCTCATTGGAACTGGCAAGACAAACGAGGACAACCCATTGATGTTTGGGTCAATAGCAATGCCGATAATGTGGAATTGTTTTTAAATGATAAAAGTTTAGGCAAAAAAGATATGCCCCGCAATGGTCATTTGCAGTGGTCTGTGCCTTATCAACAAGGGAAATTAGAAGCGATTGCCTACAAAAAAGGTAAAAAACTCACTTATAAAGTCGAAACAACGGGTACGCCTGCTGAAGTCGTTTTGACTCCTTATAAAACAACCATAACGGCGGATGGTCAAGACGCAACCGTTATCAATGTCTCAATCATTGACCGTGAAGGACGCGAAGTACCGAATGCCGATAATATGGTTAAGTTTCACATCGAAGGCGATGCCAAAATAATCGGTGTCGGTAATGGCGACCCAAGCAGTCATGAACCTGACAAATGTACTGAGGGGTTATGGCAACGCGCTGCTTTTAATGGCAAATGTCAAGTCATCATTCAAGCAGGAAAAACGAAAGGGATTATTAAGTTTGAAGCAAAAGCGGCGGGTTTGTGGACAGGTTCGACAGATATTGTTACCGTTTTACCCAGCAGTATTTCAAGCATTACGATTGATAAAAAATACGAACTCAAAGGTGAAGCTGCCAAACCAAGAACCGTTACGAAAGCCATAGGTGCAGACATTTCTTTTCTACCACAATTGGAAGAGCGTGGGATTAAGTTTTCAGACAATGGTGTTGAGGGTGATGCGATACAAATCCTTAAAAATCATGGGTTTAACTACATTCGTTTGCGCATTTTCAATGAACCCGCACGCGACAGTGGTTATGCACCCGGCAAAGGTTATTGCGATTTGAAATACACCAAAGCGATGGCAAAACGGGTGAAAGATGCGGGAATGAAATTGCTTTTGGACTTTCATTACAGCGATTATTGGGCAGACCCGGGCAAACAGTTCAAACCATATGCATGGCGTGGTTTGAATTTTACGGAATTGAAACAAGCCCTGTATGATTACACTAAAAAAGTGATGCAGGAGTTGAAAAACCAAGGCACAACGCCCGACATGGTGCAAATTGGCAATGAAATAAACCACGGTATTGTTTGGCCCGA
>JAYTUR010000113.1:0-10621 GCA_043744475.1 Saprospiraceae bacterium
TTATTTCGATGGCATAAAATTATGTGTCGGTCCTGAAAGTGCAGGTGCGTCACCGGGTCCCGCGTGTTATGGTGCGGGCGGTCCTTTGACGATTACAGATGTGAATTTGCTTTTAGGCAGACTTGATGCAGCACAATTTGGTATTCCTGTATTTCCAGAAGCGGCAAAAGCTCAACTCGCTGACTTACAATACTTTATTCAAGAAAAAACAGGAAATAAAATATTGAAGGAGGAAATACTCGTAGGCTTTTTGACAATTGCAAATGAGCGTATGGCTGATGCGATTCGCAAAATTTCCGTTTCAAAAGGCTATGCCCCCCCTCAGTATGCGTTACTTGTTTTCGGTGGTGCGGGTGGTTTACATGCTTGCAACATGGCTAAATTGCTGAGTATGACGACGATTATTGTTCCAAAATATGCAGGTCTTTTATCAGCTTATGGCATTTTAAATGCACCCATTGAGCGATTTTCAGAACAACAAATTTTGCAAACTGTTGCTGATATGCCTTTTAAAAAATTAGAAATCGAATTTCAGCAAATAGCAAATAAAGCAATTGAAAAAGTGATTGCTGAAGGCATCAAAAAACAAGACATTTTAATAAAAAAACAGCTTGTTTTCTGCCGTTTACAAGGACAGGATGCTACAATTGAGCTTGATTTTGATGCTGATTTTGAACAAAATTTTAAAAATAAATACCAAAAAATGTTTGGTCATTGGGTTGAAAATAGAGCGATTGAAGTAGAAAGTATTCGCGTCATTGCGACTGAAAAGGGTCATTCTTCAACGGTCAAAAGTCATTCTAATCAAACTGCCCCCCCCCAGTATATTCCCGATTTTAGGCATAAAATCAAGGCATTAGTCGGTAAATCATGGGCAGAAGTGCCTGTTTTTTTTAGAGATGATTTGAAAATAGGTGCAATAATTCAAGGTTTTGCTTTATTGCTTGATAGTTTTTCGACAACAGTTATTGAAGAAAACTTTACTTTAAGCATTGATGAAAATGATACCGCAATCATTCATCAAGCAAGTCAAAGTTTGCTTACAAATCACAATTTAAAAATAGAAACGCATTCAAAAACTATTGATTTAGAACTGTTTACAAATCGTTTCACAAGTATTGCAGAAAATATGGGTGCCATGTTGCAACGCACCGCTTTGAGTGTCAATGTAAAAGAACGCCTCGATTTTAGCTGTGCTTTGTTGGATGCCAAAGGTTATTTGATTGCCAATGCGCCGCATATTCCTGTGCATTTGGGCAGTTTGGGCGTGTGTGTACGTGAAGTTTTGAAGTTTATAAAAATCGAAAAAGGCGATACAATTATTACCAATCACCCCGCTTTTGGTGGCTCACATTTGCCTGATGTGACCTTAATTTCATCGGTTTATTCTGTTGAAGAACGAAATCCCGATTCTATCGGGAAGGGTGGGGATTTGCTTGGCTATGTTGCAAATCGTTGTCATCATTCAGAAATCGGTGGTATTCGACCTGCCTCAATGCCGCCAAATGCCACACGTTTGATTGAAGAAGGTGTGATTATTGAGCCGATGTATTTATCAAAAAATGGCGTAACAGATTGGGAATCTATAAGTTATAAGTTAAGAAATAACCGCTACCCGACCCGTTCTTTGTCTGAAAATTTAGCAGACTTAAATGCAGCATTAGCAGCAAATCTTAATGGAGTAACAGCTTTACAGAAATTAGCCGCAGAACATGGTTTAGAAACGGTACATTATTATATGCAGGAATTGAAGGAGTATTCGGCTGAAAAGCTGAAAAATACTATTTCTGTTTTTTGTAAAAATGATACTGATAGGGTGACTTCAAGTCAACCTTTTAATCAGTACGCAGCTGAAGAGGAGCTGGATGATGGGACTTTATTAAAAGTTAACATTACATTTGGTGATAAAATTATTTTTGATTTTACAGGTTCGTCACCCGTTCATAAAGGCAATTTGAATGCGACACCTGCCATCGTCAACTCTGTGGTTATTTATGTTTTACGGTTGTTGGTTTCTGAAAATATTCCTTTGAATGAAGGATTTATGAACAATGTTGCACTCATTTTGCCTGAAAATTCAATTTTGAACCCACATTTTCCTTCAGATACTGAGGGGTGTCCTGCAGTTGTCGGTGGCAATGTGGAAACGAGCCAACGATTGACAGATACGATTTTGAAAGCCTTAAAACTTATCGCTTGTGGGCAAGGAACTATGAACAATGTGCTTTTTGGTAACGAAACATTTGGCTATTACGAAACGATTTGTGGCGGAAGTGGTGCTGGGAATGGGTTTAACGGCACTGATGCCGTGCATACACACATGACAAATACGCGTATAACCGACCCTGAAATTTTGGAGTTTCGTTATCCTGTTCGCTTAGATGAGTTTAAGATTAGGCAAAATTCAGGTGGAAAAGGATTGTTTAATGGTGGAAATGGGATTGTTAGACAATTGACCTTTTTAGAAAATGTTGAACTATCGGTTTTGACACAGCATAGAAAAGTCGCACCTTTCGGGCTCAATGAAGGTGAAAATGGCAAAGTGGGACAACAGTATTTAATTTTAAAAAATGGCAAAAAGAAAAAAATAGGCGGTATTGAAGGGGCAAATTTAAATGCAGGTGATACCTTTGTGATTGAAACACCCGGAGGTGGTGGATTTGGAAATAAAAACAAATAGAATGACTGAATACGCTTTCTTAAATGGCAAAATAATGCCCATTGAAAATGCCAATTTGAACATCACAGACCTTGCTTTACTGAGGGGGTACGGCGTGTTCGATTTCTTCAAAGCGATAGATGGTCGCCCTATTTTTATGGAAGATCATCTAGATAGGTTTGAAAATTCAACATGGCTTTTAGGATTAAGAATCCCTTATTCACGTGAGGAAGTAAGGCGCAATATATTAGAATTGATACGCATAAATCAACACAACTTATTGGGTATCAAACTTGTATGCACAGGCGGTTACTCTCTTGATGGTTATAACCCTGCGGAAATACCTAATATATTCATGGTCGCCAAACCCTTTAAAATGCATCCCTTTGAGAAAGGTTTGACGTTAATGACAGTCGAGCATCAACGTGAATTAGCAGAAATAAAAAGCATTAATTATGTCAAACCGATTTCTGTCTTGGCACATTTGCATTCATCAGCTTCTGATGATGTGTTATATCATTCGCATGGATTCGTTACGGAATCTTCAAGAAGTAATATTTTTATCGTTAAAAATGGCGTGCTCATTACGCCCGATGCAGGTGTACTGAGGGGTATCACAAGGAAACGCATATTACAATTTGCTCCAAAAGTGATGCCTGTTGAAGTTCGTGCTGTCACACTTGAAGAAGTTATGGCAGCAGATGAGGTCTTCATGACGGGTAGTACGAAGCGAATTGCCCCAATAACGATGATTGATAACACGGCTTTTAAAATTGGTAACAATGCAAAGAAGTTATATGATATGTTGTTGGAAGAAGAAAAATTAGGCTGATAATTAAAGGTGTATCTTAAGAAATATTGAAAAATGATAGGTGGATTTATTAAAAAAACAGTGCGCTCGAACACAAATATTCTGCCAAATTCATTGTTTTATGATAATAATTTTAAAAAAACAATTTTTATAGCTAAAATAATTTGGACGTACCACAAAAACCCATAGCTTTGTAAAGTAAATTGTAAAACTACACGGAACAAAGACATCTCTCCACAAATAACGTATTTATTTTTTTACCATATCGTACTTTGCTTCATTGATTTTCAATTTTTTGTGCATAAAGTTTTTTTAAATCTGAAAAATTACTCTTCTTTGCAGTAGATAAAGACGCAATAAGCCCTTACTTTTGCATTGTGAGTCAATACAAATGATTGACTTTCAGATTCTTAAGTTGATTGTTTTTCATCTTTCGATGAATTTTAGGATGTCACATTACCTTTAACAATCAACACATTAAAGCAGGAAAAAACAGTATCAAATAAACAGTTGGATATTGAAACGCTATAATTAACAATCAAATACGCAAGTATTTGAAACAAAACTTTTGCGATATGAATGAGCAGAAAATGCCGACGGCTACAGATCTTGTAGTCGCTCTCGACATTGGCACAACAAAGGTTTGTGCCATAGCTGGTCGTAAAAACGAACACGGCAAACTTGAAATTCTTGGTGTTGGTAAAGTCGAGAGCGTTGGCGTTATGCGCGGCGTTGTTACCAATATCGAAAAAACTGTGAATGCTATTCACGAAGCTGTTTCTTCAGCTGAACGTATGGCAAAAACAAAATTTACCCATGTCCACGTGGGTATTGCAGGTCAACACATTAAAAGTTTGCAACATCGCGGCATCCTCACCCGTGACAACGACCACACAGAAATCAGCCAAAAAGACATTCAGCGGCTTATGAACGATATGCACAAACTTGTTTTGCCTCCTGGCGACAAGATTCTGCACGTTATTCCACAAGAATACACCGTTGACAATGAACAAGGCATTACCGACCCTATTGGTATGAGTGGTGTCCGTCTCGAGGCAAACTTCCACATTATTACTGGACAAATTTCGGCTTCTAACAATATTCATCGTTGCGTGGAACGCACAACTTTGAAAGTTGAAAGCATGACTTTAGAACCAATTGCTTCTGCCGTCGCTGTTTTGAGCGAAGAAGAAAAAGAAGCGGGTATTGCACTTGTTGACATTGGTGGCGGCACGACAGATATTACTATCTTTCAAGAAGGCATCATCCGTCACACAGCAGTCATTCCTTTTGGTGGCAACGTCATTACTTCTGATATTAAAGAAGGTTGCACTGTTATGCAACATCAAGCAGAAGCGTTAAAGGTCAAATTTGGCGCAGCAATGTCTGAAGAGGTTTATGACAACCGCATCATTACAATTCCAGGCATTAAAGGTCGTGACTATAAGGAAATCAGCGAAAAGAACCTTGCACGTATTATTCAAGCGCGTATGGAAGAAATATTCGACTATGTGGTTTGGGAAATCCGTCGTTCCGGTTTCGAGCGCAAACTTATTGGTGGCATCGTACTAACAGGTGGTGGCTCTTTGCTTCGTGACATTGAAAAATTGTGCGAATTCCATACAGGGATGAGTACCCGAATCGGTGTGCCGATTGAGCACCTCGGTCATGGCTATACAGAACAAGTCGCAAGCCCAATTTACTCGACAGCTATTGGTTTGTTGTTGAATGGCATTGCTTTTGAAGAGGAGAATGTTCGTTCACGTCCGCTTGTTGAAGAAAAACCGATTGTTGAAACGGTTTTAGAAACGGTTAAATTTGATAATCCTCTTGTAGATGAAAAAACACAACCACAACAAGGCGGCAAATGGTTGGAGAGCATTTTCAAAAAGACAAAAGAATGGTTTGAAGCAGAGCCTGATGTGGACTTAAAATAAGCCCCCTCAGTAATTTTAGGAAAAAATATTAGTTTACAGCATCTTTACGACAAAGTGACTTTCAATTTAAGTTAATTAAATCATTGATTAACAAATAGTTAAATCACTATGAAACCATAATTCTTAATTTTTAAAACAGAGCAACAATGGTTTTTAATTTCAAACAAGAAGAACCATCTATTATAAAAGTCATAGGTGTAGGCGGAGGCGGCTCGAATGCTGTTACGCACATGTATAAGCAAGGCATCATCGGCGTTGATTTTGCTATTTGCAATACAGATTCGCAAGCAATGGATTTAAGCCCTATACCTACGCGGATTCAATTAGGTCCATCTGTTTCGGCTGGTTTGGGTGCGGGTTCACAACCACAGCGTGGCAAACAGGCTTGCCTTGAAAGCATTGATGATGTCAAACCTTATCTTGAAAACGGCACTAAAATGCTTTTCATTACGGCGGGTATGGGCGGTGGCACGGGTACAGGTGCTGCACCAATCATTGCTAAAACTGCGCAGGAAATGGGCATTTTGACCGTTGCTATCGTGACTTTACCTTTTACTTTTGAAGGTAAAAAACGTGTGACGCAAGGTACTGATGGCTTAGAAGAGTTGAAGAAAAACGTTGATACCATCATCGTTATTTCCAACGATAAACTCCGTCAGATTTATGGTAATATGTCAGTTTCTCATGCTTTTGCACAAGCGGACAATATTTTGACGACGGCTGCAAAAGGTATTGCTGAAATCATCACTGTTCCGGGTTATGTCAACGTTGACTTTGAAGATGTGAACACTGTCATGCGGGGTTCAGGTGTTGCCATCATGGGTATAGGTTTGGCAGAAGGCGAAAACCGCGCTTTAAAAGCGGTTGATGCGGCTTTGTCATCGCCTTTATTGGAAGATAACAACATTCAAGGAGCGAAACATATCCTTGTCAATATAACGAGTGGTACGAAAGAAGTAACGATGGATGAAATTTTCAGCGTCACAGAATTTGTACAAGAAGAAGCGGGAGAAGGTGCTAACCTCATTTGGGGTAACTGTTATGACGATACTTTGGGTGACAAAGTCGCTGTAACAGTCATTGCAACAGGTTTTGAAAGCCGCTTGGCGCCTAATGTTCAACATGGTCGTAATGATGGTAAAATTGTCGTTTCATTGGACGAAGAACCCGTCAAAAAAGACAAAAAGCCCGATTTTTTCGGGTTTGGCTTTGAAAATACTGAGGGGTCAAATTCTATTATAGAGTTTGATTCAGAACGCTTTTCAAAGCCGAAATCGCCTGTTCCACATGCGCAACAATCGCCTTCTCCTGCGCATCAGCCCATTAAGGTTGAAGATAAAGGCAATGAAGAAGATCGCCGCCGCCGTTTGGTTCAAGAACAGGCTCGTCGCGAGCGTTTGCGTTCAAGTGTTAATACTTTGAAATTGAACAATCCGCAAACGATTATTGAAATGGAAAATGAACCGGCTTACTTGCGTCGCGGTGTTAAGTTAGACAGTGTTCAACACTCTTCTGAACGGGTGACTTCGGGTTGGTCAATTGATGAAAACGATGAATTGAAAACAAGCGGTAATTCGTTTTTACACGACAATGTAGATTAAATTTTTTTAAGTCAATCATTTATATAGCAAGCCCCATTCGATTCTGTCGAATGGGGCTATTTTTTTTATAAACATAGCATTCATTGGTTGAAATTTAGCACTCTAAAAACTTAAACCAATACTCACTTTTCTCATATAAACTCGGCCATCCAAGGTGCAGCGCACCGTAACGCACGATAATTACTCCCGCACTGCGGGATTTGAAACGTGTTTAATTTGGTTTTCTACAAATATTAAGCAACTCTGTTGCTGTGAAACGCCCGAAAATGCACTTGTTTATCCATTTTTAGAGGTAAAATTTTAAGCAAAAAGGGTGTTTGAAAGTATCTGATACCTGCATACATAAAGTAAAAAAAGCGGAGGATAAGGGTTTTATACTGAGGGGGGTGGTTTGCCATCGCGGATTTCAAATAGATTTCTTTTTGTTATTACAAAACAAACGACAAAACACAGACGGCGAAGTTCAAAACTTTGCCGTCTGTTTATACTAAACTTCGCCGTCTGTTTATGCTTTACTTTCTGTTTTCACTTCACTTGTAATCCCATATTGTAAAACATAAACGCATATATATCCGCTTGTTCCTGAATCACTTTCGCCGTTGGTTTTCCTGCACCATGTCCCGCCGCAGTTTCGATGCGAATCAATGCAGGATAGTCGCCCGCTTGTGCTGCTTGTAAAGTCGCTGCAAATTTGAAAGAATGAGCGGGCACAACGCGGTCGTCGTGGTCGCCTGTTGTCACCATTGTTGCAGGATATTTTGTTCCTTTTTTGATATTGTGCAAAGGCGAAAACTTATAGAGATAACCGAAACCCTCTTTTTCCTCGCTCAAACCATAATCTGTTGACCAAGCGCGACCAATTGTAAACTTGTCGTAGCGCAACATATCTAAAACACCGACAGCCGGTAAAGCGACACGGAACAATTCAGGACATTGTGTCATACAAGCCCCAATCAATAAACCGCCATTAGAACCGCCTTGAATCGCTAAGAAATCGGAAGACGTATATTTTTCTTTGATGAGGTATTCGGCAGCAGCAATAAAATCATCGAAGACATTTTGTTTGCGTTCTTTTGTTCCAGCAGCGTGCCACTCTTCACCAAATTCGCCACCTCCTCTTAGGTTTGCCACAGCATAAATGCCACCCATGTCGAGTAAAGCTGCACGAGACGGACTGAATGCGGGTGTTACAGAAATATTGAAACCACCATACCCATACAATAAAGTTGGATTCTTTCCTGTCCGTTTCATCCCTTTTTTCATGGTGATGAACATCGGAACTTTTGTCCCGTCTTTGGATTTGTACCAAACTTGTTTGGTGATGTATTTATCGGAATTGAAATCTACTTTTGGTGCTTTGAAAATGGTGGACTTCATGGTTTTAACATCTAATTCGTAAATAGTCGTTGGACGTGTAAAACTTGAAAAGGAATAAAAGGCTTGATTTTCGTCGCGTTTACCACTCATACCGCTAACTGTACCGATGCTAGGTAATTTTAAATCATTTAAAAACTTGCCCGATAAATCATAAAACTTGACCGCACTTGACGCATCGTGCAACCAATAAGTCGCCAATTTGCCACCGACAATGTTCGCGCCTTGCAAAACATCTTTTGGATGTTCGGGTATAACCTCTTTCCAATTTTTTTCTTCGGGCATATTGATATTGATGGCGATGATACGTGTTCGAGGTGCTTTATAGTCTGTTTCAATCAGAAGCCAATCACCATCGTTATCAATAACATTCCAATCATTATTGAAGTCATCGGCAATTGTCACCCACTGCCCATTGCTTTTTAAATCTTTGATTTTCAACATATTGCCTTTCGTGCTTTCCGAAGGATAAACAGCGAGGAAACGTTCATCTTCAGTAGTTTCAGCACCAAAGCGACGGTTTTTATGCTCTGTGTCTTCCAAAATTAAAGCGTCATCGGTTTGCGTTGTGCCGAGTTTGTGGTAATACAATTTGCCAAATTCTGCTTTGACAGTCAACTCTTTACCTTTTTCTGGCGTTGGATATTTAGAATAATAAAACCCATCACCTTGCCAAGCCATGCCTGAAAATTTGACCCAATCGAGTTCTTCTTTCAAGGTTTCGCCCGTTTTCAAATCTCTAATATAAACAGTTTGCCAATCGGAACCCGCTTTCGACAATTGATACGCCATTTTATCACCCGCTTTGTTGAAAGAAATACCGCCCAAAGCGACCGTTCCTTCTTTAGAAAGGTTGTTTGGGTCAATGACTACTGAGGGGGGGGCATTGAGTTCGTTTTGAACATACAAGACAGATTGATTTTGTAAACCATCATTTTTATAAAAATAATACTTGCCGCCATGTTTGAAAGGCGAGCCAAATTTTTCATAGTTCCACAACTTCTCAATGCGATCTTTTGCCGCTTGACGGTTCGGGATTTTGTCGAGATAGCCAAATGTCACTTCATTTTGTTTCTTGACCCATTCCTTTGTTTCCATCGAGTTGTCATCCTCGAGCCAACGGTAAGGATCAGTGACTTTGGTGCCGTGATAGTCGTCTATTACTGAGGTGTCTTGCCGAGTTGAGGGATAAATGGGTTTGTTGTTTTGCATCGTCTGTGCTTGAATTAAAAAATTAAAAAGCATGAAAGAAATAAAAAAAGTGCTTGTTAAAACGTTCTTTTTCATTGAATGATTGATTTTGATGTGAAAAAAGATATAAAAACAGTGGATTTTAGGTGTTTGTATAAAATAACTTAAATTTGTCCTGACTTTAGATGGTCGAATTTAAACACATTAGGTACATAGTTTTTTATGTCAATTATATTTTAAAAACTAGGTATCTGATGTGTCTATATGTTTAAAACAAGTAAAAAAATCTTGAAAAGTAAAAAATTGCTTTTCTATAAATTCTAAATAAAATGATGTTCACAAATAAGGGCTTTTACCTATTCTTATGCTTCCTTTTTGCCACGATAGGAGGACTACAATCGCAAGACTTCGTTACAGACCTAAGAAAAGCCAATGAGTTGCTTACTCTAGCTCAAGAACGCGACCGTGTGGCAGCAGAAGCCTTGCAAGATGTTAAAAGTCGTCGTCAACGATTAGAAGAAGACTTGTCTGATGCACTAGAGAATCCAAAATCTAAATCAAAAGCAGAGAAAAAGAAATTGGAAACAGAAATTAAGACCCTGCTCAAAAAAGAAGATGAATTACAGCAAAGACGAAAATATGCTAATAATCTATTGCTTGATGTAACAGATATTTTGCAAACAACGCCTAAAAAACGAACAAAATTTATTTCGGCTTATGAGAAGCGTTTTGGCGAAATAAAATTAAAAGAAAACACTGTTAATCAAGGTACTACCGTTTCTGATGCACAACCCTTGAAAGAAACAAAACAAGAAATAACAAACCCCGCTGCTAAAAAAACGTCAAACAATTCGACAATTAAAGAACTTGAGAAACAATCTGATACAACACTACAACCTTTTTTAGGCATAGATGTCATCGCTGATTCACCCGCGAAGCCAGCTACTGCACCAACGGATAAAAAGACAAAAAAAGTCAAAGAGTCTAAGAAAGAAACGGTTGCTCAAACCTTTGAAAAGCCTGAGAAAAAGGACACAAAACCGCCTCC
>JAYTUR010000114.1:0-2720 GCA_043744475.1 Saprospiraceae bacterium
TGAAAAATGATTCTTGTCTCATCACAACTCTATTTTATCGCTTTGTAAGGGCAAAATTTATTTTTACAGGAAAGCCCTCAACTAAAATATTAAAAGAAACGCAACCTATATTTTTACACGACGTGTCAGATTTGTAAAAAAAACGATAACCTTTTTAAATTCTTAATGATGAAGAACCTAATCCTGTTTGCTTTTTTTGCCACTTTTCTCAGTCTATACGCTTGTAAAAAAGATGACACGACAACGACTCCTATTGTAATTGTTGCAACATTACCTATGTCGTTAGCCAATATCAAAACGCCTGCCGACAATCCTTTGACAGTTGCCAAAATCAACTTAGGTCGGATGTTGTTTTGGAACCCAATTTTGTCGGGCAGCAAAGATGTTGCCTGTGTGACCTGCCATCACCCTAATTTCGGTTATGCCGAAAATTTGGATATTTCGATTGGCAGCAATGGTGCTGGGTTGGGTTCTTTGCGGCATTTTCAAACGCCAAACACGATTGCTTTTGTCAAACGCAACGCCCATTCAGTCCTGAACACAGCTTTCAATGGTATGGATGTCAATGGCGTTTATAACCCTTCACTTGCGCCCATGTTTTGGGATATGCGTAAAAATACGCTCGAATTGCAGTCCTTAGAACCCATCAAATCGCTGGAAGAAATGCGTGGACGCAATTTTACGGACTCGACGGCTTTAGACAGTGTGGTAACACGTCTTAAAAATATTGCGGAATATCGGCAACTCTTCGCCCTCGCTTTTGGTAGCGAACTCACCGTCAACGCCGATAATATCGGCAAAGCTATTGCGTCTTTTGAACGGAGTTTAATTGCTAAAAATTCACCATTCGACAGATACCAAGGCGGCGACAAGACCGCTATGACTGCCACACAAATCACTGGTATGCAAACGTTTAAGGACATTGGTTGTGCCAATTGCCATAGTGGTACGATGTTTTCGGATTATCAATTGCATCTCTTATCCGTTCCCGACAATGCAAAACTAACGACCTCTGACAATGGTGCAAACGGGACTTATGGCTTTCGGACACCGAGCTTACGGAATCTCAAATTCACGGCACCTTATATGCACAGTGGGCGATTCACGACACTTGAGCAAGTTGTGACTTTTTATGACAACATAGGAGATGGCAAGTCGCAAAATGGCAATGTAAAAGCATCTCAAATTGACTCCAAAATCGCGCTATTACGTCCCGGGAACGTTCAGCAAAATACAGCACAAATTGTCGCATTTTTGCAGGCTTTGTCGGACGATAATTACGATAAAACGATTCCTGCCAGTGTGCCAAGTCAATTGAGCGTGGGCGGAAATATTAAATAGACTTGCTGTAATCAGGTCTTTGCTTTGGAAAGCAGAGTTAATTATTTTTAGAGATCTGCGCATAACATAAAAAACTAAGTGTATTTGTATTGCGTTACGCATTGGTGAGTTTTATGAATTGACAAATCGTGATTATTTTTGTCTAAACTACGATTCGTTAATTCAGAACTCAATACATTTAGCTAAATTTATAGAATGAAAAATACATTCAAATATCTACTCCTTTTACTTATTTTCAGTTGGACAAACCCCCTTTCCGCACATCCTTCGCCCAATACCTTGATTTTCCTCGACATCAAAACAGATGGCGTAGCCGCTGAATTGCGGCTGCCTGTTATCGAATTGAGTATGGCATTAAATCCTGCCGCGCCCAAGACAGCAGAACAGTTATTAGGCAGTTATACCGACTCACTCAAAACTTATATTCTCTCGCACATCACCCCCCTCAGTATGGACGGAGAAAAATGGATTGTTTCTGTCAGGGATATTCATTTGGAAAACGTCGCAAATCCACAAGACAGAAATTCGATGCAAGATATCATCGTCAATTTATGGCTCAAACCACCTACGGGTGTCAGCAGTCGGCAATTTATTCTGAATTACGATGTTGTGATGCACCAAGTTGTGACCCACAGTGCTTTAGTCTTGATTCGGCAAGATTGGGAAACGGGCATTGTACCCGAACACCCCGATGAAGTCGGTATCATTGCCGTAGAGCCGCGCAATGGTCAAGTTTTTCCTTTGACAATCAGCCTTGAAAGTAAAGGTAAATGGGGCGGTTTCAAAAGCATGGTGGGTTTGGGCATGAAACACATTGCGGGCGGCACTGACCATCTGTTATTCCTTTTGACTTTACTTTTGGCTGCGCCATTGCTCATTTCGGGTAAGAATTGGGGCAAGTTTGGCGGCACACATTATGCTTTGGAACGTTTGATTAAAATTGTCACAGCTTTCACCATTGGACATTCATTAACATTATTGGCAGGCGTTGTCGGTTGGTTGCGTATCTCAAGCCAACCGATTGAGATTTTGATTGCAGTTTCGATACTTATTTCTGCTATTCATGCTATTAAGCCCATTTTCCCAAATCGTGAAGCCTTTGTTGCCGCAGGTTTTGGTTTGATTCATGGTTTGGCGTTTGCCAATACTTTGTCTGACCTTCAACTCGATACAACATCTATGACTTTGAGCGTTTTGGGTTTCAATATCGGCATCGAATTGCAACAACTTTTGGTCGTTGCGCTCATCATGCCTTCTCTAATTCTGTTGAGTAAACAACCGAACATCTACAATGCCGTCCGTATAAGCGGGGCAGTTATAGCAATTGCGGCATCTGTGGCGTGGATTTTTCAACGCATGACGGGCAAAAGCAACGTTTT
>JAYTUR010000115.1:0-2720 GCA_043744475.1 Saprospiraceae bacterium
CATTAAAACCCGGAATCAATACGCCGCCACCATTTACAGTTGCTTTATCGCTTCTTGTTCCCGCATTTGAAAGGTGGTTTGGGTTGACAACCTCAGCACCTTCCAAATACCATTGAACCATATTTGGCGAAGTGCCACGCACACTGATATTATTGCCTTGGTCGTTGGTCGTTGCAGCCCCGGGCAAGTATGTTAGTAGCCGCGCAGGGTCATTAAATGTTGCAGGATAGCGGCTCAATCGCTCGTTTCGGATACCATTTATAGGGTCGAAATATTGCTCTCTTTTATCTGTCACTACAAGCGTTTCGGTATTGATATTCAAGGATTTAAGTGCCACATCCAACACAATTTCTTTACCTGATTCCAATAAAATATCAGGTACGACAAGCGTTTCAAACCCGACAAAGCTCACCCTCAAAACATGCCGTCCAACAGCTATTTTTTCCAAACGAAACACCCCCTCAGTATTTGATGTGGTTTTTATCGCCTCATTGTCTAAAACGATTGCGGCTTCAACAAGCGGCTTTTGGGTTTCTGCATCAAATACACGTCCACGAATCGTTTGGGTGATTTGAGCAAAAGAGGATGTTGATGTTAAAAACATGAAAATAGACGTAATAATAAGTATTCGAATCTGTTGCATTAGTTTAGTTTTTATATTAGCTGAAAATTTTGCAAAATTAGTACGTTAGTTGATAACCACTGTTTATTAGTGTCAAAATAAGGCAATGATTGAATGGTATTGCAACAAAAAGAAAAACCGCCGAAGAATCTTAGATTTTTCGGCGGTTTTGTTGTTTTTATAACCCTAAAATGCTTCTATTCAGTGCTTCATCAGGTTCGCCACCTGCAAAATCATCAAAGGCTTTTTCTGTTACATTAATGATGTGATTTTTGATGAAAGGCGCACCTTCTGCTGCCCCTTGCTCAGGCGACTTGATGCAACACTCCCATTCCAAAACAGCCCAACCATCATAATTGTATTGCGATAGTTTTGAAAAAATAGATTTAAAATCCACTTGCCCATCGCCCAAAGAGCGAAAACGTCCTGCGCGATTTGTCCAATCTTGATAGCCGCCATAAACGCCAACGCGACCGGTTGGATTAAATTCAGCGTCTTTGACATGGAACATTTTGATGCGTTCGTGATATAAATCAATGTATTCCAAATAGTTAAGTTGTTGCAAAACAAAATGCGACGGGTCGTAAAGCAGGTTTGCGCGTTTATGATTGTTCACTTTGTCAAGGAACATCTCGAAAGTAATACCATCGTGCAAGTCTTCGCCCGGGTGAATTTCGTAGCACAGGTCAACACCGCATTGGTCATAAGCGTCCAAAATCGGCTGCCACCGTTTCCCTAATTCTGTAAAACAAGTATCCACCAAACCTTGTGGACGTTGAGGCCACGGGTAAACAGTATGCCACATCAGCGCACCACTAAACGTGGCATGGGCAGAAAGCCCTAAGTTTTCGCTCGCTTTGGCTGCCCAAAGCAATTGCTGCACTGCCCATTTTTGACGTTCTGCGGGCTTGCCTTTGACCTCATTGGGGGCAAAATTATCAAACATAGAATCGTAGGCAGGGTTTACCGCAACGAGTTGCCCTTGCAAATGCGTCGAAAGTTCTGTGATTTCTAAGCCAAAACTTTGAATTTTACCTTTCAATTCATCGCAATAAGTTTTAGACTCGGCGGCTTGTTTCAAATCAATCAAGCGGCTATCCCACGTTGGGATTTGAACACCGATATAACCCAAACTGGCTGCCCATTGGCAAACGCCTTCGAGCGTATTAAACGGTGCGGTATCGCCCATAAATTGAGCGAGGAAAATAGCTGGTCCTTTTATGGTTTTCATAAAAAAGAGATTTATTGTTTAGTTGTGAAATTCTACCCCCCTCAGTATAACTGGGGGAATTTTGGGTAAAAATAAAAAAGAAACGGCTCATTCTACATTTTAGAATGAGCCGTTTTTAAATTAATATTCTGTAATGAGCGTTTCCGCAGGAATTTTCAGAATCTCATGCAACTTGCGAATCATTGCCAAGCTCAATTTCCGTTTACCACTCAATATTTCAGATTTTCTACTTCGAGAACCTAAAATTTTGTTTAACTCACTTTCATCTAAGCCCATTAGTTCAAGTTGGGATTTTATAGCATCAAGTGGACTTAATGGTAAAATGGGATAATGTTCTTCCTCATAAGCATGGACAAGAAGAGACAATATCTCTAATTCATCGCCTTCTGGTGTGCCTTTGACGAGATCAAGTTGCATTAGATTATAAATTTTCTCTAATGCATCTTCATATTCAATATTATTCTTTATTAGTCTTAACATATTTTAATTTCTCAACTTCTATTTTATCATACTCTTTGTGAGTTCCAAACCAAACAATAAATATTTTCTGAAACTCAAATTCTACATCGGCAACTAATCTAAAATCATTACCTTTAATATTAAAAATGATTCTTTTTTTGTTAATAATTGAAGCGTTTCCTAATTGTTCTTTTAATTCACCGTTATTCTTCCAGTTTGCTTTTACCGCAACTCCATACCACTGACGCAAGGACTTTTCTGCTAGGGGATAATCTTTAATATAACCGACTAATGTACTTTTGTTGTGTACGCGCATCTAAAGTTGTTTTTTTAAATAATTTTCTAATTCTCTTCATTTTATTTATTCATTTAAATTCTATCTTAATATAATGTATATTTTTCTAACAG
>JAYTUR010000116.1:0-2719 GCA_043744475.1 Saprospiraceae bacterium
CAATTTCACTTTTGCTTTCAATGCTGTGAATACACGCATTAAAGTATCTATGGTTGCATTACTCGCGTTATTTTCAAGTCTGGAAATTTGAGATTTTTGTACGCCAATCAACTTACCCAACTCTTCTTGGGTCAAGTGCCGCTCTAAACGGGTTTGTTTGATGGCTTTACCTATCAAATCCATCTGTAATTCATATTCAAATCTGTCTCGGTTAGGTGTTCCTACTGTCCCGATTAATGTGTCTTGAACTTCGTCTAATGTATATATTGTCATTTCTTTTTCTTATTTAATTTTTCTTCAAAATACGCTGTTCTTATTTTTTTTGCTTTCGAAATCTCGTTTTCTGGGACTTTACTACGTTTTTTTACAAAACCATGTGTTGATACTACCAAGGTTTCAACTTTACTCGTTTTATCCCAAAATGCCAAAAGGCGGTATTGTGAACCTTGATAAAGTGTTCTAAACTCCCAAATATCATCGTTGAGTTTTTTGAAAAGTTCGGGGTCGTGATTTTTCTGCACCTTACGGATATTGTAAATGATTTTTTCAGAATGCTTTTGGTCAAGACCTTTCAAAAATTCAAATACTTCGTCTAAAAATAATATGTCAAAAAGTTTCTCCATTAGTAATGTATTTTGTCTCCACAAAAATAGATAAAGTTTCGTTAAATGTAAACTTTTTATTGTTTTTATCCAAAGAAAAAGCCCATTCCCTCTCAAAATAGGGAAAATACTGAGGGGGTAAAACCTTGAAAAGTAAAATAAATCCCTACATTTGGCACTTAAAACAAAATTTAATTATGGCAAATTTGAATACAACGTTAAATAAAACCAATACCTACGATGCGATTGTCATTGGCTCAGGCATGAGTGGCGGTTGGGCAGCAAAAGAGCTGTGTGAGAAAGGGCTAAAAACCCTTGTGCTTGAAAAAGGGCGCATGGTCAATCACGTCGAAGATTATCCGACCATGATGAAAGAACCTTGGGAAATGGATTTGAGGGGTGGTTTGAGTCAAGAAGACATCAAAAAATATCATATCCAAATCAGAAGTGGTTTCGTAGGCGATTCTACGAAGCATTTTTTTACTGATGACCTCGAAAACCCTTACGTTGAAGAAAAACGATTTGATTGGATTCGCGGTAACCACGTGGGCGGACGTTCTATAACGTGGGGTAAACAAGTGTATCGGTGGAGTGATTTGGATTTTGAAGCCAATGCAAAAGATGGTATTGCTGTGGATTGGCCCATACGTTACAAAGACATTGCGCCTTGGTACACGTATGTCGAAAAATTTGTCGGTGTCAGCGGTGAAAAATTGGGTTTGCCGCATTTGCCAGATGGTTATTTTCTACCACCTATGGAATTAAATTGTTTAGAGCAACATTTCAAGAAAGAAGTGGCGAAAAAGTTTAGCGGTCGCATGGTCACGATTGGTCGTGTGGCGCATTTGACAGAACCGAAGCCGTGGCATTTGGCATTGGGTCGTGGTCAATGTCAATACCGCAATCGCTGTTCAAGAGGTTGCCCTTATGGGGCTTATTTTAGCAGTAATTCAGCGACTTTACCTGCGGCAAATAAAACGAATAATTTTGCGATTCGCCCAAATTCTATTGTTCATTCCATCATTTTAGATGAAAAAACGAATCGGGCAACGGGTGTTCGCGTCATTGATAGCGAAAGCAAAGAAATGATTGAATTTTATGCAAAAATCGTCTTTTGTTGCGCTTCTACCTTGGCTTCTACTCAAATTTTGCTCAATTCAACGTCTAATCGTTTCCCCAACGGTTTGGGCAATGATAGTGGCGAATTGGGTCATAATATTATGGATCATCACTATCATGTCGGCGCAACGGCTTCTTATGACGGTATGGAAGACCAATATTACAAAGGGCGTCGTCCAAATGGTATGTATATTCCGCGCTACGTCAACCTTGATGCACAGACTAAAAACTCTAATTTTATACGTGGTTTTGGCTATCAAGGCTTTGGTGCAAGGGCAGATTGGGGTCGAGGTAGCAATAATACTGAGGGGGTTGGTGCAGACTTCAAAGATGGCTTGTTTAAGCCTGGCGGTTGGGGTATGCAGCTCATGGGTTTTGGTGAAATATTGCCTTACCATGAAAATAGTGTCCGTTTAGATAAAGATAAAAAAGATGCGTTTGGTATGCCACAATTGGTTTTTAGTGCCGAAATCAAGGCAAATGAGCTGAAAATGCGTGAAAAAATCAAAGCAGATGCGGCTGAAATGCTTGAAAATGCGGGTTTCAAAAATATTTTCCAATTTGACAATATGGGTGGTATCGGCAATGGGGTTCACGAAATGGGCACAGCGCGTATGGGCAAAGACCCTAAAACGTCGGTGTTGAATGGCAATAATCAAATTCATGCCGTACCGAATGTTTTTGTGACTGACGGGGCGTGTATGACTTCTGCATCGAATGTCAATCCTTCGATAACATATATGGCGTTGACGGCAAGAGCAGTTGATTTTGCGGTTAAAGCATTGAATAAAAAAGAATTATAAATTAATGGAAAATGGATAGTTGATAATGGATAATTATTATCCATCATCAACTATCCAATATTAACTAATTAAAAATGAAACGTAGAGAAGCTATAAAACATACTGCTCTTTTGTTCGGTCACTGCGTAACCGCACAAAAGAGCAGTATGTTTTATAGCTTCTCTACGTTTCATTTTTAATTAGTTAATATTGGAT
>JAYTUR010000117.1:0-2719 GCA_043744475.1 Saprospiraceae bacterium
TTGGATATACTCGAAGGACGCATGATTATCGAAATTGGTATGGCAGTCGTTCGTCCAGCAGAATTTATTATCCTGAGATTCAGTCATAAAATGGCAGAAGCCTAATGCTGGGTAATGGCTTGTTGTATGCCGTCTTTCTTATTTTGATACCCCTCAGTATTTTATTTTTTTTAAAAACTAAAAAAAGAAAAACAGTAATGGAAGATATAAAAAATCCAGTAGCCAAGGGAAGCGAAACGACCGCACCCGTCGCAACGAATGGGCAACAAACGGATACGCCAGTTACGAATAAAACATTTCGAGAGTATAGCGATGCGTTGGTCAATAATGACATTCCTGCCGTGCATAGTGCGATGCAAACCAGCCACGAGCAGTTCAAAAGCAATCATTTGCTGCGTTGGAAAAAGAAATGTATTCTGTTCAAAGCGGACGAAACAGCCTCTTTTTACCAAATGCTGAGTGATAATATAGGTGTTTTTGCTAAAAAAGACGCTTTACAAATACAGACACGTGTCGGTAAAGTCATTGATGCGAGTAATACGGTTATTCCTGCAAAATTGACAGAAGCCTTTAAATCGCTCAAAGATGCGAAGGACAAACTCAAAACGGTTCGTTCTGCGAGCGAAGACTTACTCAATAACTTGACAGATTCGACTTATTCAGAGGCTGTTTCCACGCTTTCAAAGGCGTTTAAGGATACAACACCACGCAATTCGGATGACAACGAAAGGAATTTGCTCGAGGCTATTGAGGGTTTAAAAAGGCAAGCCACGCATAGTTTCAATATTGCAGATGATGCAACAGAAGTTGCCATAAAAGTGGCAGGTATCCATGCGAGCGCAAATGTTGGTAGCCTCAAAAAGCCGAGCGATAAGGTGGCTGATGCGATGACTGTTTTGCAAGCCGACATAGAAGCCAATATCAAGAGTGCATCGGCACTTAAAGTAACTGTTCAACAGGGTTACAATACTATGATGGAACAGTTGGTCGAAACGAAATATGTTAAATATGCCGATGGATTGCGATATGGTGGCTTGCTTGAAACTTTAAAGCAGGTGGAAAGTCCGGACTGTAAAGATTGGTCGCACAAGACAATCGTGGTCAAATTGGATGAATATGCCAATCAAATTGAAAATAATTTTGCTCAAACTGTTCCTTAAAACGGACAACCACCCCCCTCAGTAAAATCCACTTTTTACATTCTTAAAATTTAAAAAAATGTCACACGATGCCATAGAGAATATCTCGCAACGCTATATTTCTAGATTGACTACGGACAGTACTTTGGCGCAGAATGATGTCAAAAATGCTGTGGCTCAACTCGATATTTCCTCCAAAGCACTTGCTCTTGCAACTGAATGGAAAGGTGTTATAGAAACTTATTGGGTAAATGTTAAAAAATCGAACAATGCTTACCTTGAAGTGGAAGGTTTTTTGAACCAGCTTGAAAGTTTGGCAAAAACTGTTACAAAAAATGGTGGCATTGTCGCTGAATCTATCGAGACTTTGGTTTGTGTTGTCCGTGAAATGTCTCTTTCAACGGATAAATTAAAAAACAAAGTGCGTGATTTAAAAAACAGACTGACGACGGCAGATGCCAATAATACTTATTTGAAAAAAATAAAAGACTTTGAATTAAAGATAGAAGATGCGACAAAAGCCAATGCAACAGCCATTCGCTCGGTTCTTGATTTACTCAAACAAGCCTATTTGATGCGGGTTAGTCTTGAAGGTCGTATATCCGTTACGACTCAAATAGAAGAAAAATTGGCGGATAAATGGTGTGTTTTGGAGGTTGGCAATGATGAATGGATGGAGTTTTATCATAAAATTACCATCATCAAATACCTCGTAGAGCATGACCGCAGCTTGGCGCAAAGTGTTCATTGGCTCAGTAAACTCTTGAAAGAAGACAATGCTTATGAACTAAAAGCTGATGAAGCCTCGCTTTTACCGCTGACTTTACCACCTATTGGGCATGTGCCAACTTTTCCGTTGTCAAAAGAAACCTATTATTCGAATACAGAAAAAGCATTTATGGAAGCAGATATGACTTTCAAAAAGGCTGAGTCTGATAAGAAAAAAGCTGAAATCAATAGCGAAGCTAAAAAAGCTCGCTTGGATGCCATCAGTGCGGCTCTTAAAGCGGCTACAGAGGCGAAGAAGGCAACGACGGTTTGATACAGCATATTGAAACAAAATTTCTAAATTTTTTAATAAAAACACAGACAAATGGCTGAATATCCGCTTCCAAAATTTCATTTCCAAGTAGAATGGGGTGGCACCAAAATTGGTTTCACTGAAGTCACAGGCTTATCGGTTGAAACCGAGGTCATCGAATATCGTCAAGGCGCTTCGAAAGAGTACAACAAAACCAAGCAGCCCGGTTTGCAAAAATATGGCGACCTCACACTCAAACGCGGCACTTTCGAGAGTGACAATGAATACTATGCTTGGTGGGATCAAACCAAACTTTTTGAAGAAAAAGGTGAGAAATTCCGTCGTGACATTACCATCAGTTTGCTCAATGAAAAGCATGAGCCGATTGTGGTTTGGAAAATCAAAAAGGCGTGGCCTAAAAAAGTATCTTCTGCTGACCTAAAAGCCGATGCGAACGAAATCGCTATCGAGAGCATTGAGTTAGCACATGAAGGTATTGTTATTCAAAACCCTGCTTGATAAGAAGTTTTAAGTTTTGGGTTTCGAGTCTGCAACTCAA
>JAYTUR010000118.1:0-10576 GCA_043744475.1 Saprospiraceae bacterium
ACGCAGTCGCTACAAAAAAAGACTGTTGGTCAGTGAGTTCACAAGACTTTTTAAGGAATGGAATGAGGATGCCATTTAGCCACGTGATAAAGCCAAAAACGGCAAACAACATGCCGATAATGCCGAGTTGATAATAGTAGTTTGATGATGATTTGGCCGTCATTTTGCTTTGATTTTCAATAAGTTAGGAAATGATTGGAAAGAAGTTATAAAATTAATTTTTCGTCATAATTAAAATAATATTCATCGCCGAGACTGACATGAATGAAACCTGCTTTGTTCCGTTCACAAGCTTCTTTTATCAATTCAGAGGCGATTTTTATGTTTTCGGTATCTAAATGACTGAAAGGTTCATCGAGCAAAATCATATCGAATGGTTGTGCCAGACCCCTCAGTATAGCGATGCGTTGGCGTTGTCCATAACTCAATGTTTCGCATTTTTTTTCAAGGAAATCATAAACACCCAAACGTTTGGCGGCATTTTCATAATCAAATTGCACCCCCTCAGTATTTAAACCTTTTTTTAGTTCAATGTTTTCCCTTGCGGTCAAATTTAGGAAAAGTCGTAAGTCTTGAAAGATAATTGCTAACTTTTTTTGCCGAAGCGTTGCCCAATCGTCAATCGTGAAGGTTTTGATGTTTTTTTTATCTAAAAAAATATCACCAGTGTAGTCGTTCCGCAAACCATAAATCAAATGAATGAAGGTTGATTTACCTTTGCCCGAAGGCGCAGTTACAAGGTAGTTTTTATCAAAAAAAAAGGGACTCACAGTACTGAAGACTTGAGAAGTCGGATTTAGCCCATTTTCTATAAGCGGTAAAGGCTTAACGTTTTTTAGTTCAATCATAAACGATGCGAAATTTTGACAAACATAAGAAAGGATTTTAGGATTATACGAACAAAGACGATAGGATTTCAAAAATCCCATCGTCTTTGTATTTCTAACACGAAATGTATTTGTATTTCTAACACGAATTTCACAAATTACACGAATGATTTTACGAATTTCAATTTAGGGGTGTTAAGAAAAATATTACTGTACCCTACTATTCTTCTAAATTCTTGATACGGTCTTATGAGGTTTCATCTACTTTTTTTACTCCACACAGTAAAATCTTCAAACCAACATTTCCCAACATCTCTTTTCATCGTCAATATTACATCATACTTCATATATAACACCACGTTAGTCCATGTTTTGGAGGGTAAAAGAATTATTTATCTGAACTTTACGTTGTTTAGGCATGTATAAGAATGAAAACAGTAATCAAAAAATTTCTAAATCAACTTAATAAATATGACTTCTTCAATGAAAAACGCAATCTTATTTTCTCTCGTCCTTGTCTTTTTGGCAAGTTGTACCAAATCCGGAAAACTCGATGATACTGCCAATGCTATCCCAAAAGATGCTGTCAGCGTTACAGCCATCAACATTCCCACCTTAATGCAAAAAGCTGATTTTGAATCTGTTAAACAAATGGATTTTTATAAAAACATGGTGGACAGTGCTTCGGCTGAAAATGCCGCTCTCGCTGACATCATGCGCGACCCGTCAAAATCAGGTGTTGATTTGACAAAAAATATTTATATCGTTCAAGACTATAACTTTATGACCGACAGCCGTGCAGGTGCTTCGGCAGCCGTTTTGATGTCATTGTCAGATGCTTCTGCCTTTGAAAAAATGTTGACTTCAGGCAAAACGCCACATAAAATGGAGACCAAAGATGGCATCAAATACATCACTTACGAAGGTGGCAGCAACAACAACAGCGAAACGGGTATGACTTACGAAAAACGTCCAGAAGTCATTGCATGGAATGACAAAATGGCTGTTTTAGGCGGACATACTGAGGGGGGGAATTTTTCTGCATTTTTCAAAAATAAAGCAGAAGAAAGCATTGCCAAAAATGATAATTTCACAAAGCTGTTTGGTACTGTTCACGATATGTATAGCTATACCAATTTCGATAAAATGGCTGATAATCCACAAGTCAAAGCAAGTGCAGGCATGATGAATATTGACCCAAAGGCTTTGAAAGGCAACTATGCAACAGGATATGCTGATTTTGAAAAAGGTCAAATCGTTGGCAAATCGGATTATCAAATCAACAAAGAACTGCGTCAACAATGGGGTTTGATGTTCAAAGACAATGTAAAAACGGATTTTTCTAAGTATTTGAAAGGCGATAATATCGGTTTTGTGGCAACTATGGCACTTGATATGAAGGGTTTGAAAGAAATCATCAATGCCAATCCCTCTTTCAGAGTAATGTTAGAATCGAGTAAAAGCGATAAATTCTCAACCGATGATATTTTCAAAGCCTTTGACGGCGACCTTGTTATTGCCGCAAGTCCGACTGATGGCGGAAAAAAATGGAATGGCATGGTCGGTTTCAAACTGAACGGCAAAGCAACCATGGAAAAACTCATCAATTTCCTTGTCAGCGAAGATGCTTTGGTGAGCGAAGGCAACGGCGTATATCGCATGGGCGGCATGGCTGATATGATGAGCAAAAGTTATGTTGATCAAGGAAAAGTCGCTTTCGTGGACGATGTTATCTTTGCAGGTGATGCTACAACAATTGCCAATTTGAAAAGCGGTGGTTCGGTTTCAAGCGATGTAAAAGACGTTTTGAACAAAAATATCTTTGGCATGTATGCCAATCTCTCGAAAATCCTTGCCAATACAGAGGAAATGAAAGACCCCGAAATGACCGAAATCAAAATGATGATGAACGGTACGCACGGCGAAGGCACAATGAAAATGAAAGATGCCAACGAAAACAGCTTAAAATCATTGATAAAAGCCATCAATCGTTGGTATTTGAAGGACAAAGCTGAAAAAGCGAAAATGGAATCACAACATAAACAAGAGATATAACTTAATTTATAGAATTTTTTCCAACACGAATTTCACAGATTACACGAATTATACAATTGAAATTAGGGGTGTTAAGAAAAAAAATTGTACAAAAAGTTCATCGAAAAATCAGATTTTAGCATCAAAAGATGCGATGGTAGTCAAAATACGAAGTATAAAGCAAGAAAAACGGTTAAGTATAACGGATTTGCTTAACTTGATACTGATAAAGCAGACAGCGTGACACGAACGGGTATTCGTGAACGTCCAATGAATTTGAATGTGTCACATTACAAGTCACTTTATGAGCAGGTGTATAACGACATATCGCGGCTACATGATGAAAAAGAGTTGTCATATTTTCATATCAAACGCTACCCCTCAGTATAAAACCAAAAATGCGCTCAAACGAAACTTCTGTTTGAGCGCATTTTTGGTTTTGAAACAATACCTAGCATCAAGATACGGCATATTCAGTATAAGCACGATGATAGTCTGGAAAGTAGGCTAAAACGATTTCTTTTTTTGAAATACCTTTTTCAACCAATCTTTCTGCGATACTATTTTCCATTTTATCTTCTTGAACCCATATTTTATCACCAATAACATCGAGGTGAAACAAGAGATTGAAAATACGGTCATCGTTTTCCCAACCCATGGCAATGATTTGAAAATGATTTTTTTCTTTATCACTAATGGGCACAAAATCAATATCTTTATTGGCAGGTTGGCGTAAATCTGCTAAATATTCGTTTAAAACTTCCTGAATTTTTGATTGATAAAAGGCTAATCTTTCCATGATGTAATTGTTTTTTCTTTCTCATTAAAAAGAATAAATTTGATTGACATTTCTTCTACGATGGCTTGAATGAATTCATACTTTATCAGCTTTTTGTACGCATAAGATGGCATTGCTAGATATAAAATGCGATTAATATTTTTCCGCTTTATCACAACATTGTATCCGAAATATTGACCGCTTGCACGCATAAAATCGTGAATCATGGATGGATTTATGAAACTTTTAACCTCCACGGCGATTTTTGTTAGACCTTTTTCTGCAACTATAATTTTTTCAGCACCCAAATCTGTTGAAATACCGCCTTCTGCCTTATTCAAAAGTGTGAGTGGGTCATCTGTAAGTATCCAACCGTCTGTTATCAAGGCTTCTTTAACAAGCTCATGAAAAATATCTTTTGCCATACTTTTTGTTAAGTTTTAACAAAATTAAAAGGATTTTGGTTTCAAATAGGTTTACTGAGCAAAAATATATTTTTCATCGCACAAAAAGCATCGAAACATGAAGCTTTTCTTTTAACCCCTCAGTATAAAACCAAAAATGCGCTCAAACGAAACTTCTGTTTGAGCGCATTTTTGATTTTGAAAAGTGCCCGACTTTTTTGTCTAAATGTCTGTTACGTCTGAAGACGTGCTTTATAGTATGTGTCGCGTTTGGAGTCGCTTACAAGCGAGAGTCAAACCTTGTGCCATCGGCATAAAAATCATTTAATTATGCTGATATGATTGCTAAAAACCTCAATAAAACATTTGGGTTTTGCACAATTGAGTTGAAAGAGTTCTAAATTTTGTTCAAAAATAGCAAGAAGTTCTTTATTCGGGATATTGCCAAGTGTCACTCTAATCAAACGAAGAGGTGTATTTTGGAGAAAATGGCTGTTCTTAAAATCAACATCTTTTGAAATAACTGTAAAACCCCTTTCGTCCGCAAAACGACTAATAACATGGTCTTTGGTAAACCATTTATCTGGAAGTTCATTTACATGTACAGCTTCTAAACCTTTTTCTTTAAAAAAACGGACAAGCTTGTAAGGGATATGTACATCACAAAGTACTTTCATTAGGCAGCAATGTTATAAACTTCGCCTGTTACTAATGTTTTAGCGTACTGAAGGCAAGCTAAAATATCGGCACGTTCAAGTTCTGGATGGTCTTCCAAAATTTCTTCAATGCTCATGTCTGAACCAAGCAAGTCTAAAATAACCTCAATGGGCCACCGCATACCGCGAATGCAAGGTTTACCATGACAAATTTCTGGATTGATAGTGATACGCTCTAAATATCTCATTTTTTTAGTTTTATTGACAAAGATAAGTATTTCTTGATTTATCAGTATAAAAATGCTGACACAAGGTTCGAATTAAAAAGCAGATATGCTTGTTAGGCATTTAGATAAAAAGGTCTGTTACGTCTGAAGACGTACTTGATAGTATGTGTCGCGTTTGGAAACGCTCACGAGCGTATTTATAAGTGAAAGCATAGACGGTTGATGCCACTGTCGCTAATACTTTTTTACTGTCTTTGTTATCCGTAATTATCAAGTCATCAATATCGTCTGTTTCTAAATCTTTGTCTCCAAATCCTAAGTTAAAAATGTTTTCAACATTGGTTTCTGTATAAATGACGAGTTTAGGAATTGCGCCTTTTGGAACCACACTCGTAAACTCAAAGACCATCACATCGGATTCAACTTGCAACTCATATCGTTCATTTCTCATAGTCAGTTTTCAATTTTGTATGATTTCCAACAAAATTAAAGCATTTATTCATTTTTCCCATTCGGCTCAAACATATTTATTTTGAGCAAGAGTTAACATTTTTACAAAAGCCGCTTGCTAAGTGATACCCCCTCAGTAAAAAACCAAAAATGCGCTCAAACGATACTTCTGTTTGAGCGCATTTTTGGTTTTGAAATGTAACCGACCTTTTTATCTAAATGCCTGTTACGTCTGAAGACGTGCTGAATAGTATGTATCGCGTCTGGAGACGCTTACAAGCGAGTGCGTTTTATTTATTCAAACCTTGTGCCAGCGGGGAAGACTGGATATTTATATTTTCAAAATACTCCAACAGTCCATGTGCATATTGCCACAGGCGATAACGATACGATTTTTAAAAACCGCAACACCCGTTGCGTGTCTACCATCTATCATTTCATTGGGTATATTTTCCCACTTGCCATTTGTGTCCATTGACCACATTTGTTTAAGATTGCCAAGAGCAGCCGCGTTTCCAAATAGAAACCACAATTTATTGTCATAGACAACAGTATTAGCATATTGACAGGCTTGACCAGGGAAATTTGCTTCTTGTAACCAATTAACACCGCCGTCAACAGAAGAAAACACTTTGGAAGAATAGTCTTTAGAACCGTTAATATTATAATAACCTCCCGAAATAACCCATAGTTTTCCATTAAAAGAAACAGCATGACCAGATATATTGGTCTCAAATTCAGGTATGCCGTTTGAGACAAATTGCCAGTTTTTACCGTCAGAAGATTTATAAATGCTGGAAATGCCATCGCCAGTATTTAAGTTTTTTTGTCCGCCGATGATGTACAAGTTATTTTGGTGAACACATGCTCCGTAAAGAATACGAACATTAAAAGGAGCATTTGCAGTTTGCAAAGTCCATGTTTTCATGTCCGAGGTTGACCAACAATCTTTACTCGTGGGGTAATTCGGGTAGAGCAAATTTTGAAAATCCGCCCCATAAACAAAGACTTTGTTGCTGACAACACTTGCTCCAAAAGTATGTCTTGGAGACCAAGCTGCATCTTGTACCATGCTCCAATCTTGCAAATTATCGGTTTTGAAGACATGATTATAGACTGTATTAGTTGTTTTCCAACCACCAAGTGAGTAAAGTGAATTATTAAACACGACCAGTTGTGTGCCATCATATTCGGTACCTGTTGCTTGGATGGAGTTAAGGATACTCACGTACCGATGTGTCGGATTGGGACATAACCGATAGCTTATTCCTTTAAGTTGTGTTCCATAGTGTACAGTGTTATATATTTCTACATTTTTTATCCAACCTTTGAATTGATAACCTATCTCGCCTGCAATATTCGTGAGATTGAACGTTTTTGTCCGATGGTTCGGGAATGTGCGTATTTCCTCACCATTGATAAAAAGAGTGACGTTATCTCCGATTTTGTTGACATCGCGTGTGAGTGCAATCACTAATGTTTGGTTGCTTTGAATAGTATTTGTATTAAAAAACGTAGCGGGTTGTTCTGTAACAGAGTACAAAATATCTTTTTGATAATGCAAGCCATATTCGCCCGATACGCCAGTACCCAGTAACGTTTTATCCATTGCTTCCACTTTTACGGCCATATAAATTGTAAAATTACTGAGGGGTATAGCTCGACTCAATAGGGCGTTAAGATTACCATTGAAATAAACGCCATCCGTCGTCGTCGTTGTCGGTGCAGATAATTTGATGTGGTTGTTATTGCCACTTTGGTCTTGCCAAGTTGCGCTGCTCAAGCCTTTGGTGGCATCGAAAGACGAAATGGGTGTTTGTGCATTGACGATTTGGCCGATAAAGCAGAATAAGAACGCTAATTTTTTCATTTAATAAATTCTGTTAATAATTGATTGAGCGAATATAGAATATTATTTTCATAAGGTTTTGGGCGTTACGCCTTGACTTTCAATACAACAAAAATGCAGGAAATACTGAGGGGTAATATAGCCCTTCAAGTTATTTCATTGCTTGAATCCCAATACGAAATTATATCCAACTGCTGTATGAGCTCCACCCACAGAACATACGCCTTTTTGTGGGTATCCGTCAAAAAACATAGTATTGCATTTATTACAGAAACGCCAAGTTGTTTGTGAATTGGTAGATGCTGGAATATCATGCGGCAATATAAAATTATAGCCTGCGGCAACATGTCCGTCTATTTTTATCTTTTTAGCAGCACCCGGGCAGGCACCTTTTTGTGGATAACCATCAAAAAACATCGTACTGCACTTACCGCAAAAACGCCAAGAGGCTTGTGCATTATTACTTGCTTGAACATCGTGAGGCAGTACAAAATTATAGCCTGCGGCCGTATGGCCACCGCCACTCGCACATTTCCCTTTGTTTGAAGGATAACCATCAAAGAATACAGTATTGCATTTTGTGCAAAAACGCCAAGAGGCTTGTGCTTTGCTTGTTTCAGATACATCATGTGGTAAGACAAAATTATAGCCAGTAGCTGTATGACCGCCACCATTAGCACAAATTCCTTTGTTATTAGGATAACCATCAAAGAACATCATATTACATTTTGAGCAAAAACGCCAAGAAGCCTGTGCCGTACTCGTTCCTTGTACATCGTGCGGTAATACAAAGCTATAACCTATGGCTTCATGTTCACCAAATGTTTCATGTCTTTCCCCTGCGGTACAGATGCCCTTATTAGTAGGATAACCATCAAAAAACATATCGTAACATTTACCACAGAATCGCCAATCTGTTTGAGCCTTATCATTTCCTTGTGCGTCGTGTGGCAGTACGAAGTTGTAACCTGCGGCCGAATGTTGTCCGCCCGCAGAACAGATGCCTTTTTGAGGATAACCGTTAAAAAATAGAGATTGGCATTTTGAGCAATAACGCCAATCTGTTTGAGTTTGCGGGAATGCTTTGCCACGAACATTTTTCTCGACGTATTCCTGTTCGCAACTGCTCAAACTACCTGTTTCGCGATTGTAAAAACAGGCATCTATAATATGCGCCTGCTGTTCAAAATTATAGTTATCCCAATTTTGACCACAGGCATATACATAAGCGCTTTGCCCCTTTGCAATGTTTGACAGACCTTCTGAAGCCGCTTTTGTACCCATGTGATGTTCAATCTGATAAGCATGACCGCATTCATGAATAAAAACTTGTCCAGCTACTTCATTTTTTCTTGTAAAAGTCATCGGATTATCATACCCATCACCCATATTCATAAATATCAGACCTGTTCCAGTGGGTATTGTATATTGTCTTTTATCGACGCTCATGAGGTTTGTAATGATAATTGAACTCCGAGAAGGCAATGTGCCATTATAAATTTTATCATTTGCCCATCTATACTCTTCTTCTGACATCGTTCTGTGTTTGGGAAGATTCCCGTAAGCGATGACATTGTAAGTAATTTCGCCAATTTGAATAACAATAGCACCAGCTGCATTTATAAATACACCTGCCATACCTTCTACGGCTTTACCAATATCATTAATAGCGCCCTCAACCCAATCACCAATATCATCTAAGAAACTTGCTTGTACGGTTGTCGGCTTCCCATCATCCAGTTTTATTGAAAAGATGATATTATTGTTATCCGTAGTCGGTCGCAAAGAGTATAATCCCCAAATTTTATCCATTCCTATCTTCGTTTTTGTGTTAGCCCTATAAAATATAGCCGATAAATCGCGCCCTGAGCCGTCATTACCAAGCCCTCTAATGTCACCCCCGATATACTTTTTAGGTTTATCGGCGAGATAGGTCAATAGGGCATAATTACCATCCATCTCAACACCACTCAGATTAAAAGCTATTGCATTGGGTATTTTGGTGTATTGTACAACAACGTTAGCCACTTTATTTTGTAATGAAATATTAACTGGCTGCTTTCCGCCAGTTGGATTTGGTGCGTTTTGATAAGCAACTTTCCATACTTCAACAACAATCCCTGTTCCTAATGTGCGATTGCCAAATAACGCAATCATATCATTGTAAACAGCATCTGTTATTTCTATTTTTCCAGTTATAGTTGCTGGGAGAGTGTTCTGTGCTCGACCTATATTTGTCGTGCTTTGCCTATTTTGAGCATACAATAAGCTGCCCGTCATAAAAAACAGGGATAATACTAATTTTTTCATTTAATAAATTGTTTAAATAACTTATGGATAATCGTGAATAAAAATTTTGTTTTCAAAAAACATTGTGTGTATTATGCTTTTGAAGCTGTTTAAACTTAAAAAGTATTCCCAAATAAGTGAGACTTTTGTGGTGCGAATCATAAAAATCACTCAATGGGAAGGTAACTTGGTTTTCTTTATAATCTGATATTGTTAAACACCAATGTAGTGACTTATCCATCAGTAGTCATTCACTAAAAATAAATCACTTGAAATTCAGTATGTTTGGCAAGAAATAAGAAGTGTACTGTACCCCAAAAACTGGACAGCAAAAGGGCAAAAATACAATCGCAAAAAACGAATTATTTAAAGAGTCAATTAAGTTTCATTTGAAATTTAGTATTGTAAAATTTTTCTGACGTAAATTATCTGCACAAATATAGAAACAAGTCATAAGAAAATTAACTTATTAGTTAAAAACAATGTTAACAATATTCAAATGGTTTAAAAACTACAAAGCATCGGTTCGCCTATTGTTAAAAAGCGTATGTTCTTAGGAAAAATAGCCGCCTCTTGTCTCAAAATAGGTGGAAGTTGTGTCGATATATTTTCTCCTTGTGTCGATATACTACAAAAAGTTTGCGCTATATTTTTCTCTTCCCTCATTATACGACAAAAAGTTTAGCCTATATTTTGCCGTTCTTACCCTATATTTTTGAGTTGAGTGGATATACTACAAAAAGTTTGCGATATATTTTTCTGTTCAGTGGATATGCTACAAAAAGTTGGGCATATATTTTTGCCTTGTGTTCATATATGCGCGCTCTCTTGCAATATATTTTCTGCTTGTGCCCATATATGCCGTCGTTGTGTCGGTATATTTCTTAGTTGTGTGCATATATTGGGCAGTTATGACCTTATGGATGGGCGTTGTGGGGTTTTGGGCGGCAGTTTTGCTCTTTTTGCCCATCGTTCTTAGGTTATTGACGGACGTTGTGGTCTTTTACAGTACAGTTGTCATCGCCTCAAACGTAATCGTCATTGCGAGGAACGAAGCAATCT
>JAYTUR010000119.1:0-10569 GCA_043744475.1 Saprospiraceae bacterium
TCACCGATTGGTACAAACCTACACCAGCGAACATTAATAAAACTAAAATATTTTAATAAATTAATTTCTCTCATTTCAATTTTTAGAGAACCGATGCGCAAGCATCGGTTCTTTTGCGTTTAGAACCCTTTGTATGCAACTCCAAGACGGGAGAGGTCTCCTAAAATACCCCCCTCAGTAAAAAAGGTATAAAAACACTTTATCAAGCCTATGGCATGGTCATTGGAGATAGAGCATGGACTTTTATAAATGTTTATGCTGTCACGTTCTTGCAACAAATGGCTGTCAGTTTACCTATCGGTTGGTTATTTTCGGCATTGTTTTTTGTACTAATTTAAAAACCATTTATGAAGCATGATTGGTTTAAGTTAAATAATCTAAAAAAAAGCTGTTTTCAATGATAGGTATAAAAATGGCAAAACGAACCATATTCTTTTCTCTTTGTTTTTTGGCGACAAATTTAGTTGCTCAACCTGATGTCGAATTAGATTCTTCGTCAGTAAAAAAACTGCGATTGAAACCCCTCAGTGTTTTGACCGCTTTGGCTTTGCAAAACTCTGCTCAAATTAAAGTCAATCTGATTGAGGAAGCACGTCAAACCTTGGCTTATCAAGCCCAAAAAAAAAGCTGGGCAGATTTAATTGGTCTTCAAGTGAACACGGTGTACGGCAATGGCAGTGTTTTAGATGCCAGTGGCAACGGGACATCAACGAGTTATCTACTCAGTAATAAAAAGAACTTCAGTACGAATATCAGTTTGGGTATGCGTATTTCAGCAAGTGATTTTTTGACACGGGGTACAAAAGCGGATATGCAAAAAGTGCAAATTGACAGGGTTAGGGCTGAAAAAGAAATGATAGAAGACGCTATCCGAGAAACCGTTTCGACACTGTATGTGCAACTTGAGTTATCCCTCAAAAAGATAACGCTTAGAGCAGAAGGTGTTGAAAACCAAAGGATTAGTTTCGTTATTGCTGAAAAATATTTTAAAGAAGGCAATTATTTACCGAGCGAATATTCAACCATTCTTTCACGCATTGCGAGTGCAGAAGACCAATACGAAGATGCGAAAGCAGAAACGAAAAGGCTGCAATTAATACTTAAAAATATAGTGAAAGCACCGATTTTCGAGAAGTAAGGAAAAGATGAATGATAAATCCTTATTTGAGTCATCTTTTATCATTCCATCACACAGTATTTTTTTTTTGAAAGAAGAGACGATAAATGAACCTAATTACTTTACTCCGACTAATACTTAGAAACCGTTTTCTACTCATACTTTCAGCTTGTTTGGCAGGAGGTGTGACTTTTAATTCGACCAAAAATTTGCCTAAAGAATATGACTCTAAATCGCTTTTAAACACTGGTTTAGTTTCTGGTTACAATATCGAATCGTCGAATGGTGGGCGTATAGATTATGGCTATACGAACAACGAAATGGAAAATATTTTGGGGATTGCAAAGAGCCGTGAAACACAAATAGAAGTCGGAACGCACCTCTTAGCTGATGCATTGATGCAGAAAGCCCCCTCAGTAGAACACATTGGTGAGGAAGCTTTTAATAAACTGAAAATAGAAATTCCTGAAGATATACGCAAGCAAGTCATTGATTATCAGTCTTTTGAAACAACGCTTCAAAATATTACAGCATGGCGCAATGCCGATAAACCCAATGTTATCAAAGAAATTTTAGATGGTGGTCATGCGCTGTTTGGGATAGCTCATATTGAAAAGGCTGTCATTAGACGGGAGGGTAATTCTGACCAAATAAAAGTGACTTATACAACCACAGACCCTTCGATTTGTCGCAATACAATAGAAGTAATTGTCAAAATTATGGCTGACAAATATCGGCTGACTAAAGAAAATCAAACAGGTGATGTTTTGACTTTCTTTGAAAAAACAACGAATGAATCTGCGGCTTCTTTAAGTGCCAAAGAGGACAATATGCTTAGTTTTATGGTTGACAACAAAATCATCAACTATTACGAGCAAACCCGTTTCATTGCCTCAAAAAAAGAGGAATTAGACGAGTTGTATTTCAAAGAAATGATGTACCTCGCTGCTGCTGATTCTGCACGCCGTAACTTGGAGTTGCAGTTAGGCAACCGGGGAAGTTTATCGCGCATCAATGAAAATATTGCTCGACAACGTAAATCGTTGTCTTCTATCTCCTCCCGTTTGGCAAGTCTTGAAATTGGTTCACTTGACGATAGTACGCGCCAGATTGATACAAAAACCATCAATATTTTGCAGGCGCAAGCTGAAAAACTCAAAGCAGATTTGCGCCGCAGTGCAGAAGCGGTTTTCGGCGTTGAGCGCACACCCGAAGGCGTTGAAACAAAAAATATCCTTACGCAATGGCTCAATCAATGGATTAATGTCGAACAAGGCTTGGCGCGTATGACTGTTTTCAGGGAACGAAAAGCTGAATTTGACCGAATTTATAGCAAGTTTGCCCCGTGGGGTTCAAAAATTAAGCGTTTAGAGCGCGAAATTGAAGTCGCTGAAAAAGCCTATTTAGAAAACTTGCACAGTACCAACGTTGTCCGCATGCACAAGCTCAATACGATGATGACAGCCAATATTCGTACAGTTGACCCAGCGGCTTATCCAGACAACCCCAATCCATCGAAACGAATGACTTTGGTCATTTTAGCTTTTGTGGTCGGTCTTATTTTGCCATTGGCGTTGCTGATTGCCCTTGAAATGCTTGATGCAACACTCAGAACACCTGAAAATGCCAGTGCAACGACGGGGTTACAGCTTTTTACGGCACTTCCTAAATTACCTAAAAATTGGGCAAAACACCCGATTATAAGGTTTGATCAGGTCATTACGCGGGGTATTGAACAGCTTTTGCAGCACTTAAAAATTGATTTACAACTGCATACGCGTACAGTCATTGCCCGTATTGCAATACTAAGTACAAATGATGGCGATGGCAAAACGACCGTTGGAGTTCAAGCAGTTGAAATGCTGAGGGGTTATGGGCACAATGTTTTGTATATTAGACCCAATGACAAACCAACAGAGGATGACCTCAGCCACGAAGACAACAAGTTTTATGTAGCAGACTTTACCCTTTTTGATAAAGAAGACGAAGCCGACTTGCTTGCAGATGAAGATATTCCTTGGAATCGGTACAATTATATCATTACCGAAATACCGTCACTCATTGGCGGTAATTACCCCGCAAGGCTGTTGAGCCAAATTGATGTGGCGTTACTCGTTTGCCGTGCCAATCGCTCGTGGTTGCCCGCTGACAAACGGGCGATTGAAACCATCAATAAGTTTTTGAAACGCCCATGCCGTCTTATTTTGAATGCTGTTCGTATTGATTTACTCGAAGACAGTATTGGCGAAATTCCACGTAAACGAAGTCCGATACGTCGTAAAATCAAGCGGATTATGAAACGAAATTGGGCTGAAAATTAAAAGTTTAAAATAAAATATCAATTATAACTAATTAAAAATTAAAATCTTACAACATGACCTTATCTGCTGAATTACTCAACAACAGTCTGTCTTATGCAGAAAACAACTTTCTCAACGACACAGCTCGCCACTTACATGTGGATAAAGAATTCATTCGCCAACACTTCAACTTGGACGGCAAACGCGTCCTTGACTTCGGTTCAGGCATGGGTGGTATGAGCTTGTGGTATGCCAAAAATTGGAGCTGCTCCGTCAAAGGGGTTGACATTGACGGCTTTCATGTCAACGTCGCCAATCAGCTTAAAGAAAAGCACAACGTCCATAATGTATCGTTTGAAAAACGCGACATCACGACCGATAAGCTACCCCCTCAGTATGAAGGGTCTTTTGACGCAATTTTTATGAACGATGTGGCAGAACACATTCCGTTTCCGATTTTACAAAATATTTTTGCCGAATTTCATCGCCTTTTAAGTCCTAAAGGACGCATTTTCGTCAGTTATCCACCTTGGCAAAGCCCTTATGCATCGCATGTTGTGCGTGTCACAGGTTTGCCGTGGTGTCAGTTTTTACCACAAAAAATGCTGTTGAAATGGATTGAAAAAAAGAATGAAAAAATCAGCGGTGAACATGAAAGCGACTTAATTGAAGCCTATAATGGTCTAAATCGCTTGACGCACAGTAATTTTTCACCCCTTTTTGAAAAAACAGGTTTCAAAGTCAATACCCGTTTGAGCCACAGTTTACTCAACAGAATGCCAATACTGAGGGGTATCAATACACGTGTTTTTCCATTGCATTTTTTGATTTCTAAAGAAATTCTAATCCTTGAAAAAGCATGACAGCACCTAAAAAGGACGTAGTTTGCGTTGCCTTTCCAGCTTGGAAAGGTAATTACTTGAAGTCAACGGTACAGCTAATGACCGAATTGGCGCTTCATGGACACCATATTTTGTACGTCAACTATGCCTACACTTGGAAGGATTTTATACTAAGTTTATTCGGCAAAGGCTATATATCTTGGAAAAGATTGTCAGGTGTGAAACCGCGTTTGAGTATCATACCCCTTGAAAATGGGGCAGAGATACATCTTCTGACACTACTCCCCATTCTGCCAATTAACTTTATCAAAAGCCCTACGATTTATGATGCTATCAATGGTGTCAATACTTTTTTTATCAAAAGAACCATTCGTAAAGCCATGGAGTCGGTTGGTATGACCTCGCCCACGGTTGTTAATGCCTTCAATCCCACGGTTGGGAATACTTTGGTGGGTCAGTTCAATGAGTCGAAACTCATCTATTATTGTTACGACGATATTGGCTCGGCACGTTGGGCAAGTCGGCATGGTAAGCGGTTGGAAGATGAATTTATTAAAAAAGCAGATGCCGTTATCGTTACGTCTCAGGGTTTATTTGATAAAAAATCGAAAGAGAACCCCAATTGTTTTTTGATTAAGAACGGCGTTGATTTCAACCTTTTCAGCAAAGAACCAAGCGATTTATCACAAGTTTCGCTTGAAAGCGATAAAAAAATCATCGGTTATCTCGGTTCTGTTGACGAACGAGTGGACTATGATTTGCTCGAAAGACTGATTTCGACGACCCCTCAGTATCATTATGTTTTTGTCGGGCGAGTGACCCAATCGGCTTATCAAAAACGGCTATTGGCTTTTCCAAATGTCCAGTTGATGGGTTCACAGCCGCCACCAACCTTACCCGCATGGGTACAAAAATTTGATGTCTGTTTGATTCCTTTTCTCAAAAATGAATTAACAGCAGGCATTTATCCTTTGAAAATCAATGAATACTTAGCGGCGGGCAAACCCGTTGTGTCAACCCGATTTGCCAATTTAAGCGATTTTGAAACCGTTGTGCAGATTGCTGACGATGATGATTCTTTTATACAATTCGTACAAAATGAATATTCCAACACAGATGCCGCGCGGTTTAAACATTTTGCTTCGCAAAACTCTTGGACTGCACGCAGTAAAGCGTTTTCTGAATTGTTATAAATTCAAAGAAGTATTGAGACAATAGTCTTTAGTTTTAAGAAACGATTTATCCAATACATTGTTAACCCCAAAATTTAATTAACCTCAACATTCCTCTCATCGCACCTACCTTCTTTTTTCCAAAAAATGCAATTTTGCCGAATATAACCTTAGATTTATCGGTAAATTACCCTTCCTCTGAACTTCTGACCCTATTTTTAATCTTATTCTATTATCTAATCGAATTTAAGAAGTAATTATGAGTGATTTATGGTCAAAATTTAAAGGCGTTTTCGTTCAACCTGACCCAAACGCAACAGTTAATCAACCTGTTAAAACGGAACAGCAACCGACAACTTCAAAGGAAGATGTTGACAAACCGACCCCCTCAGTATCACCGACCTTTTCGGCACCTGTGGGCGATGGGTCGGTCAATGAAAAATTTATGAAAGCCTTATTTGGGGCGATGGAAGGCTCTAACTTAGATGGGTTTGATTATTTTGAATTTAAACTGTCGCTTCAAAATTTGGCGAATATGCCGATGGACGAAGCAACGCGTTATAAATCCGCTTTTGCCATGGCTTCAACGATGGGTGCAACGCCGAACAAATTGCTTAATTCAGCCTTGCATTATCTTGAAATTTTGAAAAATGAGCAAACAAAATTCGCACAAGCAGCTGAAAATCAACGTGTTGCACAAGTAGGCAATAAACAAGGACAAGTCGAAAACCTTGAAGGGGTGATACAACAAAAAGCGGAACAGATTAAGCGATTGACAGATGAAATTGCCCAACATCAAAAAGATGTGACTCAACTAAAAGACGACATCGCTCAATCAACCGTCAAAGTGGCGCAAACGCAGAATGATTTTGGTGCAACCTATCAGTCGCTTGTGAGCCAAATAGAGCAAGATGTTACAAATATGAAAAATTATTTAACATAAAAATATTAGTTTAATTTTAAAATTATAAAATAATGATAAAGGATATTTTAGATAATATTATTAAAGTGTTGCGCGGTAAAAATGGGAATGTTTTTCTCATCGTTGGTGCTGTTATTTTAGTACTTTTTGTTCTCCGAATCATAGGACCACTTTTGTGGTTACTCATCGTTGGCGGTTTGATTTATTTTGTTTTTAAATATTTAGAAACAAAAAAACTATAGCCGTTAAAATAAAATCACCTTTCCAAAAGTTCCAACTTTTGGAAAGGTCAATCATTCTTTTTATTTAAAAATGCTTTAAAATGATACGTTTTCTGTGTATTTTCCTTGTTTTTTCTACAACATTGCTGGTTAGCTGCGGCGATGGCAACGAAAATGACGATAAAGTTGAAACAAAAGATATTTCACACAACGGCTCAATTGAGACCCAATTGACAACCGAACATCTGCCTGATAACAGAGATGTGTTGGTAACTGTCCATAAAGTTTGGAACAATGGTGTCGTTGCCAATGAGGTACGTCACACCGATACGATTCCAGCACTCGGCAACGCCAATGTTCAAGCAGCGGATGCACAAGGCAATGCGACGACGGCAACGGGTCAAAAAGATTATGAATTTTACATTACGGTTAAATAAATCTAAGGTGTTATGAAAAAATCGAAATTAGTCAGTCTCGTACTCATTACAGCCGCCTTAGCTTCATGCAATAAAACAGAAAGCCCAAAAGGTGCAAGCGGTGATTGGGACCAAAAGTCAGATAAAAAAGTCTATATGCGCTCCGATACGACGGCGCATTACTCACGGACGCATCATCATGGCGTTGGTACTGCCTTGTTGTGGTATTATGCTTTTCGACCTTATGGTACGGCTGGTGGAAATGGTTATAGACGAACCGGTTTTTACTCTCGTGGCTTGAGCAAAAGCTCAAATGTGGGGTCTAATGCCGTGAAATCAACTATTTCAAGAGGTGGTTTTGGTGGTCGAGCGTTTAGTCGGTCATCGTCCACATAAATCACTGATTTAGACTGATTTAACTGATTTTGTTGACTGAATAAATCATTTTTTAATTAAAAACATCAGTATAAATCTGTGATTACTGAGGGGGCGTTTTGCCCCTTTTTTTGTAGAAAAAACTACTAAATCGTTACTATTTCGTCATTATCAAGTCGCTTACAACTGGATAATGGTCTGAATGGCGAACACGAAAGATGAAACAATTAAGCGGTTTGAAACGCGGGTCGGTCAAAATATAGTCAATCCGTAAGGCAGGAATATGACCGGCGTAAGTTGTACCAACATTTCGTCCAGTCTCTTGAAAAGTATCAGTTAAGCTATCCGACAAGGTTTTGTAGGAGTAAGAGACGGGAATATCATTGAAGTCGCCACAAAGAATGACTGGATAAGGGCTTCGTTTAATGTGTGCTTTTACGATTTCTGCATCCTTCGCTCGAATGATGCCATAACGTCGAAAACGGGTTAGCATACGTCCTACATTTAACCACGAGCCATCAGCAGTAATATTTTTTTTTCTTACCAAATCGTCTGCAATATCACTGACAACATTAGAACGCAACTGTAAAGAGTAAAACCGCACATTTTGCCCACTTACTGTAATGTCAGCATAGGTACAGCCATTAGAATCATTGCGATAAAGTAATATACCTGAGTTAAGGATAGGGAAACGAGAAAAAATAGCTAAATCATTGCCTTTTAGACGAATACTATAAGGGTAAGTTTTCAAAAAAGGAATAAAATCAAGCATTTGTTTATCCACATTTTCACCCCATTGGAATAAATATTCTTGAAAACATATAACATCGGCATTCTGTTTTTCTAAAAAATGACTCAATTCGAGACGTGCCTGTACGATATTTTTAGCACCAGGAGGCATCAGACCATGAACATTGTAACTCATGACACGCAACCCATTTACCATTCTATCCCCCTCAGTATGAGTCCCTACGGTATCAATATTCATAATTTTTGGTTCTCCCAAATGCACACCAAAAACACTAGTCAGATGTGACCATCCGACTAAAATAACGGCTGCTGAGTACCACCAATATCGGTAGCGACTCAATGCCCAGAGACCCATAAAAAGAAAGTTGCTAATTAAAAGCCACGGAAATGCCACGCCGAAAAACATCAAAAATGACATTTGTGCGGGACTAACAAAGGGCGCGATATAGGCAAAAAGCGTAAATAATATAACCCAGAGATTAAGTTTTCTTAATAATTGAACCATAAGTTTATAAAGCGGAGGGTTGTATGACTTAAATGGTTATATGCTCGAAAGGTCTTTATTTTTGACTGGCTTTAAAAAGGAATTCTTTTTCTTCTTTTGTTAAACTTTCATAACCTTTTTGTTTGATTTTATCCAAAATGGCATCAAGACGAGCTTGTTCATCTGAAACGACATTATCCGATTGGCTGGTATTAGAAGAAGTCGTTTTTCGCTCTTGAGACGTTTGTTTTTGCGTTTTTTGTTGGTTGGATTGCGTTTTTTGACCACCCCCGCCACGCTGATAGGTAAATTTTGACTTAGGACGGCGACTAATCAAAGTGAGTAAAAAGTCCATAAACCGATTGATGGGCTTGCCTATATCAGTACCTTCTTGTAGTTGCGCGGCAAAAAACAAACCAAAAGCCGCACCACCGAGATGGGCTAAATGTCCACCTGTATTTGACCTATCTGCAATGCTGATAAGATCCAGAAAAAACAAAACAAATGCAATATATTTTAGCCTAACGGGTCCAATGAGTAGCAAATTAAAAATATAATCAGGTGCAATATAAGCAGCACAAGCCACCATTGCCATGACTGCTGCCGACGCACCGAGAACCATTTCGCTCGGTAAACCCAATCCTAATACATGAAATTGTGCTGCAACAAAATAGACGGCTCCACCTGCAAAACCACCCAACAAATACAAAGGCAGAACTCGATGATTGCCCAATAAATCGCCGACGATGCGCCCAAACCAGTAGAATGTGAGCATATTCCAAAGGATATGTCCAAAACTTTCATGTAAAAAAATGGACGTAATCGGCACCCATGGGTGCATCAAAATAAATTTCCAATTGGGTGACATGGAAAAGAAACGCAGAAAGTCATCATAAATCGTCGCATCTTCTGTCGGAATCCGTAGGATGAGTTTAGCAATATTCACCAATATCCATACAGCAATATTGACAACTATGATGCGTGTGACCATATTGCCGTATTGAAACTCCCGTTTAACATCATCCCAAATTGACTGAAACATTTTTATCTCAACATTTAAAAATTTGAAAACTAAAAAAATATGACCCCTCAGTATTTCTTTAAGGTTTGAGTTTTTTCAGAACCTAATGATTAGTATTTTCCAACTTTTCCGCCATTTCGCCAATACAAAATGAGTAAAAAGCCAAATAAAGCCCCACCAATATGTGCAAAATGCGCTACGCCAGCTTGTCTGCCGCTTATGCCCAAATATAGTTCTAAACCCGCATATAGCAAAACAAAATATTTTGCTTTGATAGGAATAGGGGGGAAAAGCAATTGCAAAACATTATTCGGAAACATCATGCCATACGCGGCTAATAAACCAAAAATCGCGCCCGATGCACCGACCATAGGCGTAATATCCATTGGATAGTCCATGAAATTAATTTGAATAAACTCTACACCAAAATGCAAGGCTAAAGCTCCAAAGCCCGCAAATAAGTAATAAAATAAAAAACGTTTGGGTCCCCAATGATATTCAATTGGAGGTCCAAACATATAGAGACCAAACATATTGAAAAACAAGTGAGTCCACCCGCTGTGCATGAACATGTATGTAATCAACTGTACAGGTTGAAATGGTTTAGAAGTTGGATAGTAAACTGATAGCCATTGTTTTGTAAATTCTTCTGGTAAAGCGTATTCCGCCATTATAAAGACAAAGATATTTATAAGCAAAAGCTTTTTAACAACATCGGTTACGTTTAAATTCATATTATGACTGATTAATTTAATTTGTATTTTAAGGAAACTAAGCCTGTTGAATAGGTTTTTGTTTCAAAGGAATCTTCTATCATTTATTGACTTAAAAACTGTTCTTGCAAAGTATCTAAATCAAAAGTAATAAAACAATTGCGCCCCGAAGGACTTTTAAAAGGCATTGAACAGGCAAAAAGCTGATCAATCAGCTCTTGCATCTCCGGAATACT
>JAYTUR010000120.1:0-10553 GCA_043744475.1 Saprospiraceae bacterium
GCAATGACGGTGGTGCTTTATAGAATGAAGAGGATGAACGATTGTCTGACGAGGGCGACCGCAAGGGTCGCCCCTACGGATGGCGTTCTAACGAGCGCAGACGGACTGCTAACGAGCGCAGATGGTCTGCTAACGTGAGCAGATGGACTGCTAACGTGCGCAGATGGGCTGCTAACGCGCGCAGGTTAGCTGCTAACGTGTGCAAGGTCAGCTACTAACAGTTGACTGTTGCTAAAAATGAGAAAACTGTTGCATTCTAACGGTTGGGTTAGGGATTCTAACAATTGACTGTTGCGGGAAATCAAACAGCTATCGGAGAAATGGCTAAAGCCGAAGTTGATTATTATGCTTAATCACCACCTTGAAAGGTAGCGTTAGTTAACTATGCGCAACTTCAGTTATAAAATCAAAACGGCTATTTTTAGAAAATTGAAGCAGCAACATTCAAGAATCATCATTAGTTGACTAACTTTGCGGCATGAACGAAAAAATTCTCATCCTCGATTTTGGCTCGCAATATACACAATTGATTGCCCGCCGTGTCCGTGAATTGAATGTCTATTCTGAAATCATTCCGTACAACAAATTACCCGATACACTTGACCCCTCAGTAAAAGCCGTTATTTTGAGTGGCAGTCCCTTCTCCGTGCGCGATGAAAACGCGTTGACGATGGATTTGGACAAAATTATGGGCAAAATACCTATTTTGGGTGTTTGTTATGGCGCACAGATGATTGCCAAACACTACGGTGGGTTGGTCGAAAAATCTGGGAAACGAGAATATGGCAAACAAGCCATCAGCACGATTCTGAAAGAAGACGCTTTTTTTGAAGGTATCAAAACAGGTTCGCAAGTTTGGATGTCACATTCCGATTCGATAACAAAACTGCCCGAAGGTTTTGAACTCTTAGCCAATTCAGAAGGCGGCGTAACGGCGGCTTATAAAAAAACGCCAGTAATTGGTGAATCGCCTGTGTATTGTATTCAATTTCACCCTGAAGTAACGCACAGTTTGGACGGGTTGCAATTGCTGAAAAACTTCATTTTAGGCATTTCAGGCTGCAATGGCGATTGGACTCCTGCCCATTTTGTCGGAGAAACGGTGGCAGATTTGCAGAAAAAAGTAGGCGACGAACATGTTTTATTAGCTTTATCAGGCGGTGTAGATTCAAGCGTTGCCGCTTTGTTATTGCACAAAGCCATTGGCAAAAACTTATATTGTTTCTTTATTGACAATGGTTTGCTGCGCAAAAACGAATTTGAAGAAGTTTTGGAGTCCTATAAAGGCATGGGTTTGAACGTTGTAGGTGTTGATGCGAAGCAAAAATTCTACGATGTACTGAGGGGTATCTCTGACCCCGAAGCCAAACGCAAAGCCATCGGCGGCATGTTCATTGAAGTTTTTGACATCGAAGCGAAACTGTTTCCCGATATAAAATGGTTGGCACAAGGCACGATTTATCCTGATGTTATTGAATCAGTTAGCGTTCATGGCCCTTCAGTTACCATCAAATCACATCACAATGTCGGTGGTTTGCCCGAAAAAATGGGCTTGAAAATAGTAGAACCTTTGCGCTTTTTGTTCAAAGACGAAGTGCGTAGGGTAGGACGTGAGTTAGGTTTGGCGGAAAACATCTTAATGCGTCATCCTTTCCCAGGACCTGGTTTAGGTATTCGCATATTAGGCGACATTACGCCTGAAAAAGTAGCGATGTTACAGGAAGCTGATGCCATCTACATCAATGGCTTGAAAAAATGGGGACTTTACAGTGAGGTTTGGCAAGCCGGTACCATTCTTTTGCCCGTTCAATCGGTTGGCGTTATGGGCGACGAAAGGACTTATGAGAAAACCATCGCTTTGCGTGCGGTTAGTTCGACGGATGGTATGACAGCCGAGTGGTCGCATTTGCCACACGCCTTTTTAGCTGAAATATCAACAGACATTATTAATCATGTACGGGGCGTTAACCGTGTCGTTTATGACATTTCGACGAAGCCACCCGCAACAATCGAATGGGAATAAACCGAACTTTCGGAAAGTTTTAATTTTTCGGAAAGTTTTTTATTTTGCTTTTTTCGGAAAGTTTTGTTAGCCAAACTTTTAAATGTGTGAAAAAATATAGAAGTTTGAGACAATTTCAAACGAATCATAGATTCATTCAATCATTCTCAACTATGAAACAACCTAAAAATATGAGGAACGTATGCTCAATTCTTTTACTTCTCGTTGCGTTCACAGTAACGACTTCCTCTTGCGAGCTTTTTAAGCCGGCAGGAAAGAATACATTTCCACCTAAAAAAACGGATCAACCTATTGGTCAAAACCCTACTAACCCAACTGTTTTGGTGGATACGATTCGTTGGAAAGTTGACCCAAGCGCTAAACCGCCAATTACAACCTCCACGCCGAATAATTCAGGTTCAAGCACGGGCGGTATTATCCTTGACAATCCAACTGGTGGCAGCACATCGGGTTCTGGTGGCGTGGTTATTGACCCAAAAACAACGGGTAATCTCAAAAGTAGCTACGATTTGGCTATGATTTTACCGTTTTTTACGGCTCAATTCGATAGCAGGGAAAATCCATCAAAATCTCAATTTGCTTTAGATTTTTATGCTGGGGCAAAAATCGCTTTAGATTCCCTTTCAACGCAAGCATTCAACCTGCGTGTCACCGTTTTAGACTCGCGTGGCGACTACAATAACCTTTTGACGCGTTACGATGTCAGTCGTGCTGATGTCCTTTTGGGGCCTGTTGAAAAGGAAAATGTACCTGTTACAATGGACTTTTCGAATCGCATGAAGAAGATTTTTGTCTCGCCATATTTTCCAACAGGCGATGTGGATGGCAGCAATCCTTACTTCGTACAAGTCAAACCCAGTTTGAAAATGCATTGCGACAACATTGTTAAGCATTTGCGCAACCGCTTCAAAACAGAGCAAGTTGTATTAGTCGGTCGTAGGACGGATAATGAAACAGCACGTTTCAAACTCTTTCAAGATGCCAACTCTGCGCTCAATCAATCGCTTTATGGTGGCCGTTTTGACGAATGGTCAATTGAAAACCAAACCAATTTTACCATCGAGCCTTACTTGCGTGCTTCAGGTCAAACCGTTTTTGTTGTTCCTTCATGGGACGAGGCCTTTGTAACGGCGTTTTTGCAAAAAGTAGCAGCCTCTCCGCGCAAGGCGAGTGTCACGATATATGGTATGCCGCAATGGATGGATTTTAGCAATTCGCTGTCGAGTCTTTATCAAGCATTGGACGTTAGAGTGACAAGTTCGACCTTTATTGAAGGCAATAACCCAGATGTGGGCTATTTTCGTTCTAAGTTTTACAATAAATTCAACAAAATGCCCAATTCAGACTCCTTTTTAGGTTATGACTGTATGCTATATGTTGGTAAAATGTTGCAACGTTATGGTACGGCATTTCCTTATTATTTGCAAAATGAGCCAGCGAAAGCCTTACATACAAGGTTTAATTTTTCACCTATTTTCAGAACCGTTGTCAATGACAATGACCCGCAAGGGAATATCTCAAAATATGAGAATAATTATGTGAATATATTGCGCTATAAAAGCGGTTCTTTCCGCTTAGATGATTGATAATTCAATCGAAAGATTGTTTTTTAAAAGTCGTCGAAGTTTTACACTTCGACGACTTTTTGTTTAGATTAAGTTTAACCAAAAAGTTAAATTTAATAGTCAAATATTTTTTTGTTTCAAAAGGCTGATTTACATTTGTGTCCTAATTGACTTTTTAGTTAAAATTTATCATTAACATGGCTGAATCTTTAGATTTATCAACCGAGCAGAAAATTCTGGAAGCTGCCCAAAAAGTCTTCATTCAAAAAGGGCTTGATGGGACGCGGCTTGAAGGAATAGCTAAGGAAGCGGGCATCAATAAAGCCCTTTTGCATTATTATTTTCGGTCAAAAGAAAACCTCTTTGAAACCATATTCGATCAAATGATTGAGAAGTTTGTTCCAGATTTTACAGCTATTGTTGAATCTAAAAAGCCGATTGAGGAAAAAATAGAGCTTTTTGTGCATCGTTATATTGATTTTGTAAGTATAAACCCTCAAGTACCCATTTTTTTAATAACGGAATTGAATAGAAATCCAGAAAGGATGAAGGATATTTTAGGACGAACTCAAAACTTTGGAAAAATGCAACAGTTCGCATTTCAGATGATTACAGAAATGCAAGTAGGGCGCATCAAATCCTTCAATCCATTGCATCTTATCCTCAATATTATTTCTCTTTGTGTTTTTCCTTTCATTGCAAAACCCGTTTTACAAGCCATTCTACAAATCAAAGATGAAGATTTGACGGTCATATTGCAACAACGAAAAGAGGAAGTAAGCCGCTTTTTACATGAAGCTTTACGTCCATAATTATATTTTTAATATTTAACCATTTAGTTAAATTATTTAGTTGAAAATAATATTTAATGAAAAAGATACTGATTTATTTTGTCCTTATTTCCAACGCTGTTTTTGGGCAAAACATCGAGCGAACAACGCTTGATGAATGTAACCGATTAGCTCAAGACAATTTCCCAATGATTCGGCAACGTGGCTTGATTAAAGAGGCTAATGCTTTGAATGTCAATAGTTTAAGAAATAATTTTTTGCCTCAGATTGAACTCAACGCGCAGGCAACCTATCAATCTGATGTTACCTCTTTTCCGGTTAAATTACCAAACGTAGAAATCACCCCCCTCAGTAAAGATCAGTACAAAGCAACACTCGAGGTGAAACAAATCCTTTGGGATGGTGGTGTCATCAAAATGCAAAAAAAAGTATTGAATACGACGAGTGAAGTGGATATGCAAAAAGTTGAAGTTGAAATTGCTAAACTCAAAGAACGTGTTAATCAACTTTATTTCAATATTTTACAATTGGACGAAAATGAAAAATTGATAAATTTACTCAAGTCTGACCTCGCTGCACGGATCAAAAAAATAGAAGGCGCTGTTGCCAATGGCGTTGCCTTGAAAATGAATTTGCAAACCCTGCAAGCAGAAGATTTAAAAGCAGATCAACGCATCATCGAATTGAAATCGGCGCGTACGGCTTCCATTCAGATGCTCAACTTGTTGATAGCTAAAGAGTTAGACGATAAAACCATTTTTGAAAAACCGACCCCTCAGTATGAAAGCCTTGTGGGTGCACAAATTACCCGTCCTGAACTGACATTGTTTGATTTGCAAAAAAAACAAATTGACCAAACGGTTAAAGTGGCTACTTTGAAAAACTATCCGCGATTATTTGCTTTTGCAACAGGCGGTTATGGTCGTCCGGGTTTGAATTTTTTGAAAAACGATTTTGTTTTTTATGGCATCGGCGGCATAATGTTCAAATGGAATTTAGCAGATTTTTATTCTAAAACCTCGAAAAACGATTTGCAGGTTATGAAAAATCAAACGCAACTCCTTGATATTCAAAAAGATATATTTTTGCTGAATACAAATGTTGTTGTAAAACAACAGTCGGCTGAATTAACGAAATTTGAGAAGCTATTAGAAAAAGACCGCCAAATATTGAGCCTTCGAGAAAAAATTAAAGAAACAGCTTCTGCTCAATTAGAAAACGGTGTAACGACAGCAAATGATTATCTCATCGAACTCAATGCGGAAAGTCAAGCACGTCAAAACTTAGTTTTGCATGAACTCCAATTGCTCAATGCACAAGTTAATTTGAAAACAACTTTGGGAAAATAATTAACAATTTTTATTTGTGTTATTATATAAAAATTTGAAAATCAAGTAATTATGAAAAATAATCTTTTCGATTCAAAAATATTAAGTGCTTGTTTGCTCTTGTTTTTTGTAATAGGGTGTAAAGATACGACGAAAAAATTTGATGCCTCTGGCACTTTCGAAGCGACTGAAATCATCGTTTCTGCCGAGTCAACAGGTAAAATTTTGACGCTCGATATTAAAGAAGGTGATTTTGTATCTAAGAATAAAATTGTCGGTACGATTGACCCCCTCAGTATAGAACTTCAAAAAGAGCAAATTGCAGCAAGCATGACAGCTTTAACCGAAAAGTCAAATGATGCTGCGCCTCAAATTTCTGTTTATAAGGAACAAATTGATGTGCAACGCAATCAAATTGAGGTGCAAAAACAGCAATTAGTTGTGCTACAAAAAGAACAAAAACGACTCGAAAGCCTCGTCAAAGCAGAAGCCGCAACGCCTAAGCAATTGGATGATGCCAATGGACAAGTCTCAATTTTGAAAAAACAAATTGAAGCATCTGAATCGTCCATAAAGGTCTTTGAAAGGCAAATTTCGGCACAAACTGCCGTAGTAGGCATACAAAATCGCGGTATTTTAAGCGAAAAACTGCCACTTGAAAAACGTATGAAACAGCTTGATGAACAACTCAATCGTGCTAAAATTATGAATCCAATTGATGGCACTATCTTGTCGAAATATGCTGAATCAGGCGAAATAACAGCTGTTGGAAAAGCCATTTATAAAGTGGCAGATATGTCTGAAATGACCCTACGTGCTTACATAACCGGCGACCAATTGGGGCAAATAAAAATTAACCAAAAAGTCAAAATCCTAATTGATGAAGGAAAAGATAAATACCGTGAATTGCAAGGCACAATCTTTTGGGTGTCCGACAAAGCAGAGTTTACGCCCAAAACGGTTCAGACAAAAGACGAGCGTGCCAACCTTGTTTATGCCATTAAAATCAAAATCAAGAATGATGGCACTTTAAAAATAGGCATGTACGGTGAAGTTCTTTTTAATTAATTCAGAGAACAAACATTTATCTAACAATTTCATAATCTGTTGTTTTTCAGTAATTTATGAAATTAAACAATACTCATTATCTGAGTAACGTGTACGAATAACAAATAACGAGTTACGAAACAATGAAGTCAGTTGTCGTTAATAATATCATCAAAACTTATGAAAAAGGAAAAGTAAAAGCCTTGGACAATATCAGTTTTGAAGTCGAACAAGGAGAGCTTTTTGGGCTCATCGGGCCTGACGGGGCGGGTAAAACTTCGCTGTTTCGGATTTTGACTACTTTGTTAATTCCAGATAGTGGGACAGCAGAAGTAGGAGGTTTTGATGTGGTTAAAGATTACAAAGAGATAAGGAAAAGTGTCGGTTATATGCCTGGTCGTTTTTCTTTATATCAAGACCTAACTGTTGAAGAGAATTTAACTTTTTTTGCCACTATTTTCAATACAACTATTGAAGAAAATTATGAACTGATAGAAGATATCTATGTTCAAATTGAACCCTTTAAAACCCGTCGAGCAGGTAAATTATCGGGTGGTATGAAGCAAAAGTTGGCGCTATGTTGTGCCTTAATTCACAAACCGAGCGTCCTGTTTTTAGATGAACCGACGACAGGTGTAGATGCAGTTAGCCGTAAGGAATTTTGGGAAATGCTCAAAAGATTGAAGAAAAAAGACATAACTATCATAGTTTCAACACCTTATATGGACGAAGCGAGTATGTGTGACCGCGTGGCTTTGATGCAAAATGGGCAAATTTTGGATATGGATACCCCCCTCAGTATCATTCGAAATTTTGACCGTCCGTTATGGTCTGTGCGTTCTTCAAATATGTTTTCGTTGTTAAATGATTTGAGGCTTTATGCCCACACTGAATCCTGTTTTGCTTTCGGAGATGCACATCATTTGACCTTAAAAGATACTGTTTTAGATAAAACGGATATAAAAGTTTTTTTGGAGAAAAAAGGACACAGCAAGATTGATGTTACACAGATAGAACCGACGATAGAGGATTGTTTTATGGCTTTGATGAAAGATTAATTATTTTTGTTATTTAACTAAAAAGTCAAAATCAAATGGATAGTAAAATTGAACAATTTCAGGTTGAACTGAATCAATTAAGCATTGATTTTTTTGAATTATTTGGTGAGTTGTCAAGCACAACGCTAAATTGGAAACCGAACCCTCAGACTTGGAGTATTGGTCAAATTGTTGACCATATTATTAAGACGAATGAGTCTTATTATCCAATTTTCGAAGATTTACAAATGGGTAGCTATAAAGCAAGTTGGCTTCGTCATTTTGGCTTTTTGGTGCGCTTTTTCGGCAATTTTGTTTTGAAAGGTGTTGAGCCATCACGACAAAAAAAAATGAAAACATTCCCCGTTTGGGAGCCGTCAACAAGTTTGATTGAAGATGATATCATGCAAAAGTTTGTCGCGCATCAAAAAGTATTGACTTCAAAAATAATTGAAAATCAAGACTTTATACTGAGGGGGACAGTCATCAGTTCTCCTGCGAACCGAATTATTGTTTATACACTTCAACGTGCGGTAGAGATTATGATTGCTCATGAAAAAAGGCATTTAAATCAAGCAGAAGAGATATTAATACTCATTCACAATCAAAATAAATACTAAGTGACTTCTGAAATTGTCATAAAAACCGACAAGTTGACGAAACGTTTTGGCGATTTCGTAGCGACCAATGCTGTTACTTTTGAGGTACACAAAGGTGAAATTTTTGGCTTTTTGGGTGCAAATGGTGCGGGTAAAACGACAGCTATGCGTATGCTTTGTGGGTTGAGTATTCCGTCGAGTGGCAAAGCAACGGTGGCAGGTTTTGATGTTTATACACAGACAGAGGACATCAAACAACATATTGGTTACATGAGCCAAAAATTTAGTTTGTATGACGATTTGACAGTACGTGAAAATATCCGTTTTTACGGCGGGGTTTATGGCTTGGGACGAGTAGAATTGAAGGAAAAGATTGATTTTTTGCTTAAACATCTCAATTTAGAAGACAAAGCTAAGACAAAAGTGAAATCTTTACCTCTGGGTTGGAAGCAGAAATTGGCGTTTTCTATTGCCATTATACATGAGCCTAAAATTGTATTTTTGGACGAACCAACGGGTGGTGTTGATCCTGTGACACGTCGTCAATTTTGGGAAATGATATACGAAGCGGCTGAACGGGGGACGACTGTTTTTGTTACCACCCACTATATGGACGAAGCAGAATATTGTCATCGCGTTTCGATTATGGTGGACGGTGTGATTAAGGCTTTGGACACACCTGCGGGTTTGAAAAAAACCTACAATGCGGACTCGATGGATGAGGTTTTTTTGAAGCTGGCACGAGAGGCAACGCGGTCAGAATAATTGATTTTTTAGTTTAACTAAAAAGTTAATTATTCACAACTCGCTTTACAATTGACTTTTCCCGATGGTTCTATAATATCATTTCCATTGGGGTATTGTTCAAAATAGGTTTTAACGCTGATTGTAGCACCTTCGGGTATGACTAAACTTGTTTCAAAAGGAAAATCACGTGTAGTCCGCCTAAAACGAATACCGTTATTGACAAAAATGAGCACTCTAAATCCATAGTTGTTTCTATTAAAATTGTCGCTATCGAAAAAGAAAGTAAAGTTTTTTTCATATGCCGTATAAATATCTTTTTGAATGTAATTTTGATAATAACTGCATTCCCAACTGAAATAACGATTTTTATCAGTACAAATAATTTTTTCAATTGAATAGACACGGTCTTCCATTATTGGCAAATAACCATCTCTTTTTTGTTCGCAGGCACTCAGAAATGTGCAAAACAGAGCCAAAATAAGATATGTTTTATGATTCATTTGACACATTTTTAAGAAATGAAAAACATCAATGGTTTTAGAATTTTAAAGGTACATAAATAATGATACAATTTTTCTCGCTCGTTAAAAAAGAATTTTATCACATCTTACGCGATAAGCGTTCGATGTTTGTTCTGTTTGGGATGCCGATAGCGCAGATTCTGATTTTTGGTTTTGCACTTTCCAACGAGGTGAAAAATACTCAAATAGCCATTCTTGACAATTCGAAAGATATTGATACAGAGGGTGTTATAAATAAATTGAGCGCAAGTAGCTATTTTGATATTGAACGCAATTTGACGACTTTGTCCGATATTGAAACAGCTTTTAAATCTGGGAAAATCAAATTAGCGATTGTTTTCCAGCCTAATTTTAGAGACAATTTACACCATGTCGGTAAAGCTCAAATACAATTGATTGCCGATGCAAGCGACCCGAATACTGCCACCACTGTCGTCAATTATGCTTCTGCTATCATTGCCGACTATCAAAGAGAAATTAACCAAACAGTCAAACTACCCCTCAGTATCGGTGTTGAAACGCGGATGATGTACAACCCGCAACTCAAAGGCGAATATAATTTTGTGCCTGGTGTTATGGCGATGATTTTGATGCTCATTTCTGCTATGATGACTTCTGTTGCGATAGTGCGTGAGAAAGAATTAGGAACTATGGAGATTCTTCTGGTTTCTCCAATGAAGCCACTGTGGTTGGTTATTTCGAAAATGATACCTTATTTGACGCTTTCTATTATCAATTTTGCTGTTATTGTCTTGTTAAGCATGTATGTTTTGGGTGTTCCTGTTCGGGGCAGTATGGGGCTATTGTTTTTGGTGAGTGTGTTGTACATCGTATGTTCATTGGCTTTGGGTTTGATGATTTCGTCGGTGACAAAGTCGCAGCAAGTAGCGTTGTT
>JAYTUR010000121.1:0-2698 GCA_043744475.1 Saprospiraceae bacterium
CCTAACTCCTGTCGCCTAATCAACAGTTTTAACAATAAAAAATACAACAAAATACACGTCAAACCGAACAAAATGACGTTAATAAAGTGTCCAATAAAAGGATTTTTGCCAAAAAGTTGGTATTCAATCGCAAACATTACAAGCGTAAAAGGGCGATAACGACCACCTGCAACGAGTTGCGCTTTGCCTGATTCCTTGAAAAAACCGTAAAATGTATCGTATTGCAAAATACCGCCGATACCTTTGACCCCCTCAGTCGTAAACATATTGTCAGTGATGACAATCGCATCGTCTTGACAGAAATCGTAGGACAAAGTGTTGGCATACAATACAAAACTCAAAGCGAATATAAAAATGGCTTGAAGTCTTGTATTTTCCCAAAAAGAAGGCGAAATAGCCGCTTTCGAGCGAACAGTTTGATGTTGAGTCGGTTTATCACTCGTCGGTGCAGATGCAGAAATTGACGTTTTTTTATTTTTTTTACTCATTGAGAAATAATTTGCAACAAAATGAAAATCAATACTTTATAGAATAAACTTTAAATTTTTATAAAAACAAGAAACTTAAATGTTGTACTTTTACACCCTATTATCTTAGTAACAATACAACAAAATTTAGAAAATTTGAGAAAATGAAAGCCCAATAAAAGCGTTATTTTCCACAAATTAATCAAAAAAACATTTCAAACGAATAATTAAAATTATGAAAAAAATCATTTTGTCTTTGACCTTAGTCGTCGGTTTGGTTTCCCTTTCAATGGCACAAGATTTACATTTCGGCGTTCAAGCAAGTCCGTCATGGTCATGGATGGGTACGGATAATACGAAAATCACAGGTTCAGGTTCAGCCTTAGGCTTGAAGTTAGGACTTGTTATCGAAAATCGTTTCAGCGAAGCCTATTCGATTTCTTCGGGCATCGGGTTTCATTTCAATTCGGGCGGTTCTTTGCGTTTCGGTTTACCGGGTCAATTGTGGAAGAACTCATGGAGCGAATTTGATGTTTCACCCAAATCTTCCGATACTTTTGCCGTTGATTCGAAGCTGCGTTACAGCCTAACATTCGTAGAAATACCCATCGGTTTGAAAATGCGGACACCAGAACAAGGCAACCATATCCGTTATTTTGCCGAGCCGTTGATTTCTTTTGGTTTTAGAACCAAGGCAGCTGGTGCGGTTTCAAGCGCAAACCCAGTGCCAGCACAAGAAAAAATCAATATTAAAGCCGATGTCAATGGCCTAAATATGTCGTGGGGTGCAGGTGTTGGTGGCGAGTATATTATTCAAAATAACACGGCAATCGTTTTTGGCTTGTATTTCCAAAGCGGTTTTACGGACATAACTGGCAATAGCGGCAGCGTTTTATTTGATAAATCATCGGGTACTTTGGTTGCTAAACCTGAAAAGTCGAAAGGCACTGTTAAGTCTTTGACGATTCGTGCAGGTATCATGTTTTAGTGAAAATGAAAATTAAAAAAATGCCTTGCAGAGTTAACTTTGCAAGGCATTTTAATATTTTATAACTTATTTATAATCAATGATTTAGGGGTGAATACTATGTTTTTATGCAATGCTAAACCTTATTTCGGTGGATAAGCCTTGTAGAAATCACCGCGAACACCTACATATTGAAAGACGAGTTCATTTTCAATGACTTGAACACCAATACGATAGTCACCAATACGAATAAGAAAATAGGTACGGTTTTTCTTAGAATATAAAGGTTTTCTATTATGGATTTCGGACAGCATTTGGGCTTCTTTACATTGTTCTATTGTCTCAATAGTCCGTTTTTGAATGTTTTTAGGTAAGGTTCTTACTTGCTTTAAAAATGGATCCGTTAGTTTAATCTTCATAGATTTCGGCTTTTAGGTCGGCTAATAATTGCTCTGATTCTTCAACAGAATACACTTTGTACTCTGGTTGTTCTTCAAGAAAAACCATTTTTTCAAGTAAAACAGCGTCTTGACGTTCCTCATCGTCCATTTTTTCCCATTCGCCCGATTTGACATAATTTTCAACCAAACGCTCACGAATAACTAAATTTTCAATAAATTCATCTTCATTTTCGCCTGTAAAGGGCAAAAAGATTTGAAAAGGAAGTTTTAGGCTTCGGAGATAATCAAAACCTTTTTTCAGATTGTATCTTTGTTCTTCTGTTTGAATATCGAATTGAATAGTTATCATCTACTATTTGTTTTAACTTGTAAATATATCTTTACAAAGATAAAATTCTTTACGGAGTATGCCAACTCTTACTTAAATTTATACAAATGCGCTACGAAAATACACAACACTTTGCACAACAAATGGACGCACAAGACCCTTTGCGTTCTTTCCAAAACCAATTTTATTTTCCAAAACACCATAATGAACGGGTGATTTATTTCTGCGGCAATTCTTTGGGTTTGCAACCTAAAAATACTGAGGGGGTCGTCAAAGCGGAATTGAATTACTGGCGACAAAATGGCGTTGAAGGTTGGTTTGCGGGCGAAAAACCATGGTTGAGCATCCATCAGGAAATGTCAGAATTGGCTGCACCCATCGTTGGGGCAAAGCCCGAAGAAGTGGTGATTATGAACACATTGACCGTCAATTTGCATTTATTGATGGTGTCTTTTTATCGTCCAACAGCCAAACGGTTTAAAATATTGATGGAAGCGGGTGCCTTTCCAAGCGACCAATATGCGGTTGAATCGCA
>JAYTUR010000122.1:0-2697 GCA_043744475.1 Saprospiraceae bacterium
ATTTGTCTTGTTTGTGTTTGCGCTTTTTTCAAAAGTTCAAGCCGTTTCGCTACCCCTCAGTATGTTGGCAATGGATTACTATTTTAAAAGACCCATTAATTTTAAATTGGTTTTTGAAAAAGCACACTTTTTTTTAGGCTCATTGGCAATGGGTTTGGGAACGATAATTTTGTTAAAAAGCAATAAAACGATTGACGATACACTGCTCAATTATTCCGTTTTTGAGAAAATTGCAGTCGGTTTTTATACCTATCTCATCTATTTGGGTAAGTGCATTTATCCGTGGGCGATGTCGCCCATTTACCCTTTTCCAAAGGAAGTTTCGATTGGATTTTATGCTTCTTCTTTGTTTTTTATCGCTTCAGTAGGGGGTATTTGGTATGCCTACCGCAAAGGGTGGTCAAAACTGGTCTTTGGTTGGCTTTTCTTTTTTGTCAATTATATTTTTGTTTCTCAAATCGTTCAAGCGGGTCAAGGCTATTTGGCAGACCGTTTTACTTACGTTCCTTACTTCGGTTTTTTCCTCATTTTAGCGTCTTTTACTGAGGGGGTGCTTTTTGAGGCGACAGGCGATAGGCAACAGGCGACAGAGGGCAGTTTGGGCGAAAAAGTAGATTGGAAAATGAAATTAGCCGTTGCCGGCTACCTAATCATTTTGTTTTTTACAACAATTGCTCAAGTCAGCGTGTGGAAAAACGGTGAAACATTGTGGACACATGCCATTGGTTTTGATGATAAAATACCAACCGCTTGGCAAAACCGCGCTTTGATTTATCGAGACCAAAAAAATTACGATAAAGCGATTGCGGACTTAAATATGTCTTTGAATCTCAAACCTTCTGCCGCCTCTTACAACAGTCGTGGCAAGACTTATTTTGATATGAATAAGCCTGTGGAAGGACTATCTGACTATAACAATGCCTTACGTTTGGACAGTACACTTGTTGAAGCATGGGCAAATCGAGGGGCTGCTTATGGTCAATTAGGCAAGTTGGATTCTGCTATGTTAGATTTATCTAAAGCATTATCCCTTGATTCTACGCATATTAACGCATTGGTTAATCGCGGCGCGGCTTTGGGTGCGATAGGTCAAAAAGAGGAAGCTATACGTGACTTGTCTCGCGTTATCAAACTCGACCCCAAACACGTCAATGCTATTGTCAATCGCTCTTTGACTTATCGAGAAATGGGAAAATTTGACCTCGCTTTAGCCGATTGCGACCGTTATTTAGCTATAAAAAAAGACAATCCTAACGTTTGGATTGACCGCGCTTTGTTAAAACGTCAATTCAATCGCTGTACTGAAGCGATAGCTGATTTTGACGAAGCCATAAAATTGGCACCTTTTAATGGTGCTTACTATGTCGAAAGGGCTGAATGTCACCGCATTTTAGGTAATCGCACCCAAATGCAAGCCGATGTGCAAACCGCAAAAGCACGCGGCGCACAGAACATTGACCCTTTGCTTTTGCAGTAATTTGAATAACTTTGCGGCTTCTAACACATTTTTTCTAACACATAGGTTTTTTCTAACACGAATTTCACGATTACACGAATTATTAAATTATAGTAATTCGTGAAATTCGTATTAGAAAAAACCTATGTGTTTAAACTTTACACATGGCAAAATACACGACTTTAAGTCAAATCCAAAAAGAGATAAAAGACGGCAAAACGAACTGTGTTCATTTGGTAGATTACTATTTGCAACAAATAGAAAAAACGGAACATTTAAACGCTTATATCGAGGTTTTTGAAGACGAAGCAAGGCATCGGGCGGCTGAATTGGATAAAAAATACCGTAAAAATCCTGAAACAGCGGGTCGGCTGTTCGGCGCAGTCATTTCTTTGAAAGATGTGATTTGTTACGAAGGGCATGAAGTATCGGCGGCGGCGGATATACTGAGGGGGTTCAAATCACAGTTTTCGGCAACGGCAGTTGAGCGTATTTTGGCAGAGGATGCCATTATCATCGGACGCACAAATTGCGACCAATTTGCGATGGGCAGTGATAATACGAATACGATTTATGGGGCTGTTTTGAATGCCGATGACCCTTCGCTTGTGCCAGGCGGTTCGTCGGGCGGTTCGGCAGTCGCCGTTCAAGCGGATACCTGTTTGGTGTCTTTGGGCTCAGATACAGGTGGTTCAGTGCGGCAACCTGCTGAATTTTGTAATGTAATTGGTTTCAAACCGACTTATGGACGTATTTCAAGGCATGGTCTTTTGGCTTATGGTTCGTCGTTTGACCAAATCGGAACGCTCTCTCATTCTGTTGAAGATGCGGCTTTGCTGCTTGAAATCATGGCAGGTGCAGACGATTTTGATTCAACCGCCAGTCAACAAACTGTTGAGCCATATTATGAAAATTTAGAAAAAGAAAAACCAAGCGTTAGAATTGCCTATTTCGATAAAATATTGGATGCCAATGGTTTAGATGTTGATATTCGAGATGCCAACTTAGTCGCTATTGATAAATTCAAGGCAGAAGGACATATCGTTGAAGCTGTTAATTTTGATCTTTTAGACTTTGTTGTGCCGGCCTATTATGTGTTGACAACGGCAGAGGCTTCTTCTAATCTCAGCCGCTTCGATGGTGTGCGATATGGTCGTCGTACTGAGGGGGTCAAAACCTTAGAAGAAACTTATCGTCGCAGCCGTACAGAGGGGTTCAGCGAAGAAGTGAAACGGCGTATT
>JAYTUR010000123.1:0-10523 GCA_043744475.1 Saprospiraceae bacterium
CTCAAACCGCGTTCACCTGCAACCATCGGAATAATGGGTTTGACCGACATGATATTGGCTACAATATTATTATGGCTCAACATCACGCCTTTAGGATTGCCTGTTGTGCCAGAAGTGTAAATAATCGTTGCCAAATCTTTGGGGAGTATTGTAGATTTGATACGGTCAACCTCTTTTTGCTCCCCCTCTTGCTTTACTTCATTCTTCGCAACTCCTCGCAATGACTCTTCTTCATTTTGCCACAAATCAGACCAAAGTGGCGCATAATTCACCTTGTCAAAGGTGTAGATTTCGGTCATTGATGGCACATTTGCTTGTGCTTTTTTCACCTTTTTATAAATAGATTCCTTCGCATCATCACCGACAAAACACATTTTAATGGCTGTTTCATTAAAAATATACTCATAATCGGAACTGGCAATCGTCGGATAAACAGGCACATTACAAACGCCAACTTGCGCCATACCCAAGTCCAAAGCAATCCATTCAGGGCGATTTTTACAAATGACTGTCCCAATCATATCACCTGGTCGCAGACCGAGACGCAATAGACCACGACTGATTTTATTCGCCAAATCAATCACTTCGGCAGTAGAATAGCGTAAAACCTCTTTTCCTTCATGTCTAAAAATATAAGCCACTTCTTGTGGGTAATGCTCTTGTTGGTAATAGATGAAATCAAAAATACGAGTTGGATTTTGCATACGTTTTATTTTGTTGTTAGCTGTAAAAAGATTCAATAAAAAAAGACAGGTTGAAAATAAGGATTTTTTTGAAGACTATAAAATAGAATGGCTGTAAAATATTGAAAAGGTGTTAACCCCCTCAGTATTTTAGGATATTTAATTTGATTTTTATGAAAAAAGGCGGTCTTGCCCTCTGACATGTTTACTTTTGCGCTTTTAAACGACTCATAAGCGCAACTTTTGTATGAAAAACTATCAGTTATTGATGACCAAGCTCTTTGAAGATTGGTCGGGCGAAACCGCCACACAAATGGATCAAATCGCACAAGCAGGCAGTGACCGCCGATATTTTCGGATTTTTGGGGACACCAAATCTGCTGTTGGTACATATAATGCAGAATATAAAGAGAACAAAGCCTTTATTCGTTTCACGCAACACTTTTGGAACAAGGGTCTGCCTGTGCCTAAAATCTATGCAGAAAGTTTGTTAAATGGTGTTTATCTACAAGAAGACTTAGGGGATGCGCAATTATTCAATTTTTTGCCGCCTTACGGCGAACCGTGGAATGATGAAGTGATTGGTCTCTATAAAAAATCAGTAACGGCGTTGGCTGATTTGCAAATTCGAGGTGGCGAAGGCTTAGATTATTCCGTTTGTTATCCCCGCGATGCTTTTGATAAGCAAAGTATGATGTGGGATTTGAACTATTTCAAGCATTATTTCCTCAAACTCGCCAAAGTACCCTTCGACGAACAAGCCTTAGAAGACGATTTTCAGAAGTTTACCAACTACCTTTTATTGGCTGAATGCAACTACTTTTTGTTCCGTGATTTTCAGTCGCGCAACATTATGATAAAAGACAATAATCCCTATTTCATTGATTATCAAGGCGGTCGGCGAGGTGCTTTGCAATACGATGTCGCTTCGCTTTTGTATCAAGCCAAAGGCGGCGTACCCCCCTCAGTAAAAAAGGAGATTTTTGAGCATTACCTCGACAAAGTAGAAAGTCTTGTTTCTGTTGACCGCGATTTCTTTACGGATATGTATTATGGCTATGTCCTCATTCGCTGTTTGCAAGCGTTGGGCGCGTATGGTTTCAGAGGTTTGTACGAGCGCAAAGAGCATTTTTTGTCGTCCATTCCGTTTGCTATCAATCAAATTGAAGACATTTTAGGTTTTATAAAAATACCCGTCAAACTGCCAGAATTGTTCAAATGCCTTGAACTCATCGTTAAAAGTGACCAATTTGAAGGTTTTGATAAGAAAAAATACGCCGACAGTCCATTGACGATAAAAGTCAATTCTTTTTCTTATTTGAAAACAGGCTATCCACCCGACCCCTCCCTAAACGGCGGTGGTTTCGTCTTCGATTGTCGTTTTATCGAAAATCCGGGACGTTATGATGAGTATAAACGTTTGACGGGCAGAGACAAGCCCGTCATTGATTTCCTCAAAACGAATGGACAAATGGACAATTTCTTACAAAATGTCTTTGGCATCGTTGATAAAGCCGTTGAAACCTATCTCGAAAGAAAATTTGAAAGCCTTATGGTCAATTTTGGTTGCACAGGTGGTCAACACCGTTCGGTTTATGCAGCCGACCAATTGGCTAAACATTTAGCGGATAAATATGGTGTAAGAGTTGCTTTGCAGCATATTGAACAGGAGAAAAAGCAGTGGGTTAATTAACCGTTTGGTCACTCCGCATAGAATGACTGTTCAATAGACCAGAGGTCAAATAAAAAATGAAAAGTGAAAAATACTGAGGGGGGTATTTTTCACTTTTCATTTTTTATTTTTTTTACTTAAAATTCCCCTTCTTAGACGGTTTAGGTGTATTTTCCTTTGGTTTCGTCTCCAAAGTATTGATAGGCACTATCGTCGTCGTCTTAGGTGGTTTGGGTAGATTTGCGGGCAGTGGTGTTGTGCTACTTTTACCGCCTTGTTGCCGAACTTCCTCTGGAAAAACGTCCTTAGCGGGTAGTTCAAACAGGCTATCGCTTCGGTTATTGATTGTATCGCGCAAACGACGCATCGAATCTAACATCACCAATTCATCTTCCGAATAAATCTTTGGGTCACAATTCATCGAATCTTTGACCCATTTCGCCAATTCTGGAAATTTCTCGCTTTTCAAAGCCGTATATGACGGGTCTTTATATAATTTTTGTAAAAACAACGCACACACTGGCAACGCCATATACGCCCCTTGTCCATAACTCATATCTCGGAAACGCACTGCGGGTGTCATACCACCCACCCATGCACCACAAACCAAATTAGGTGTATAACACATAAACCAACCATCGGAATGGTTTTGCGTTGTGCCTGTTTTTCCTGCGATGTCATTGTTTAATTCATATTTGTAGCGCAAACGTCCTGCCGTACCATCATTCACAACCGATTGCATCATTTTTGTCATCATATCGGCATGGTCTGGAGAGAGCACTTGTTGCCATTTGTGTGGCTGAATGTCTTTCGTAAAATCAACAATCACCTTTCCATCTCTGTCAGTTACTTTCAAAACGGGCATCAATTCAGGGCGACGACCGCGCGCCGCAAACGTGCCATACACTTTCATCATATCATATAGTGAAATATCCGCCGTACCTAAGGCGATACTTAAATCGCGCTGCATTTCGGTCGTGACACCCATATCCTTAGCCAATTTAGCCACCGCATCATAACCGACACGGCTTATCAGATTAGCAGACACAACATTTACAGAATTCGTTAAAGCCCCTTCGAGAGAATAAGAACCCGAATAACCTTCATCAGAATTTCGAGGTGCCCACGCCAGTTTAGGGTCGGCTTTCTCTTGTTCTGTGAGTTGATAAGCCGATTTTGTCGTACCATCAGGCATATAAGCAGTCAAACGATTGGGAATATATTCGCAAGGGCGAATGCCTGCTTGAATGGCTTTGGCATACACAATTGGCTTAAATGTCGAACCCACTTGCCGCCTTGACCGCACATGGTCGTATTGATAAAAGTTAAAATCCGTACCACCGACCCATGCTTTTATCAATCCTGTTTTGGCATCTGTCACCATAAAACCTGTATTGAGTTGACGGAAATAATATTTCACGGAGTCCATCGGAGTCATCATTCTTTCGTCTTCCGAAGGTTTGCCGTTCTCCCAAATAAAGACCGTTGTTGGCATTTTATCATTAGTAAAATGTCGGCGTATTTTCTCCTCACTCCACCCATCTGCCGATAACTGCCTCCAACGGCTTGAATTATGCATAGCATCTTCTATCCATCTATCGTCACCCCACCATTTTTCGCCACTCCAATGGTTGTCAAACGTCTTTTGTAATTCACTCATACGTTCCGAAACAGCCTCTTCTGCCATCAATTGTATTTTAGACTCCAAGGAGGTATAAATTTTCAAACCATCTTTATAAATATCATAAGGCATGCCATCTGCTTTTTTGTAAGGTTCAAGCAATTTAGGCATCTCCGTCCGCATATAGTCTTTGAAGTATGACCCCATCGCATCTCGTGTCAAAACAGGTTGATAATCGAGTTTAATGGTATCTTTTTTCAGTTTTTCAGCCGTTTTTTTATCCAATTTATCGTTTTCCACCATGCTATTGAGCACCTCGTTGCGGCGTTTCATACTCGCTTTGGCATCTCGACGCGGATTGTAACGGGTGTTTTTTTGCAACATACCGACCAAAACAGCCGATTCTTCCACCTTTAAATCCTTTGCAGATTTATTGAAAAACCGTTTAGAAGCCATTTCAATCCCAAACACATTACCGCCAAACGGCACTGTGTTGAGGTATAATGCCAACAAGTCTTTTTTCTCATAAGCCCGTTCCATGCGCCGAGCGATGAGCATTTCCTTGACTTTATTTATAGCCGTAGAGAAAAATAGATGTTTAGGGCGACCATAAATGTTTTTGACCAACTGTTGTGACAATGTAGAGCCTCCGCCCGACCGTTCATCACCCTTGAGTAATGAGTAGTAAAAAACACGACCTAAGGCTCTAAAATCAACACCACCGTGCGTCCAAAAACGTTTATCTTCTTCCGAAACAAGCGCATCAACGAGGTGCGTCGGTAGGTCTTCAAAGCGAATATCTGTGCGATTTTCAAGGAAAAACTTGCCAATTAATACCGAATCAGCGGTGTAAACTTCCGAAGTATTGTTCGTTTGCAGCTCCCGCAATTCCTCAACCGTTGGAATTTCACCAAACACACCAATCGCAAAAACGAAGTAACCTGCATATAAAGCCGCAGCGACTTTTGTTCCACGACGAAGCCACGTTGCACCAAAAGGATAATTCATTGCAAACCGCGCCCACGACTCATCAAAACGTTCTTTATAAGGTTGAAGGGCTTGACCGATGGGTTCAAACCAAGGAGCGACTTTTTTTGTTACCGGAGACAGCACTTTACTGAAGGGGGTGCTGATGAATGTTTTCCAGATATTTTTTATGTTCTCTATCATTCTTATTGATGTCCAACCTCAAAAGGCGGTTTTATTTTTTTTATGTAAAGACAAACGGTTTTTTAATGGGAAACATTCTATGAAGCCGCAAATTTAAAATTTTACCACGATAACACCGTCCACAAATTCATTTGATTCAAAAAAAGAACGTTTTTGTCATTCTGTTTACTAAAATTGCACTTTTCAAAGTTTGACAATACATTTAGCAAACTTTAAAACATACTTTTAGCTTAAAATTTACGCTCTATTCACATCTATCATCTTGTAACCCGCCGTTTTAACGGCGGGAAATTATCACCCGCCTGTTGAAACGAGCGATTTCAAGATGATAAATGCAGTTGATAATCAATAAATTATGCTTCATATTAGAAACATAATTTTAAGCGAAAAGTATGTTATTTTAAAGTTTCCTAAACGTTGTCTCTAAATCAAACAAATAAGTTTCAATCCGTGATATATGGCAACACTTTTAGGCATAGGCACAAAGGTCAAATTTTTGACCACACCCGACTCGGGCGTTATCATCGAAAAGCTCGGCGATGGCATGGTGATGGTCAAACTTGACGATTTTGATATGGATATTCCCGCTTTTGAAGAAGACCTCGTCCGTTCAGAGGATTTTTTATCGCAAAATGTTGTTGCACCACCAACGCCAAAGGTCAAACCAAGTCCCCCACCTCTTTATCTCCCCCTCAGTATAAAACCCGTTTTGACAGATTCGGGCATTCAGTTAGCCTTTGAACCCATCAAAAAAGTAAGTGGTGATGTTGATAAATTCATCATTTACTTATTGAATGACACCCGTTTTGATATCGTTTTTTCACTTGATTTCCTTGTTTTTGATGATGTCGAATGGTCAAAAAATGGTGTTTTAAAAGCCGTTCAATTTGAAAAAATGGGTGAAGTCTCTTTTGATGTTGTCAATGATTTACCACAATTAGACGTTACTATAAAACCCATTACAACGCAAGGTAGTGATGAAACATTTACTAAAACCTTGAAAATAAAGCCTAAACAGTTCATTAAAAACTATAAACTGTCACAATTTCTCAATCGTGAAGTCCATCTATTCCCTGTTTTTGAAAAATTAGAAAATAAAACGGCAAGTCCAAAGCAGGATTTAACCACCTACACAAGTGACCTTTTGAAAACGGCAAAACAAAAATCGAAAGGGGCATCTGACCTTCGTCTTTTTGACCCAGTGCCCAATGTCAATGAATATGCCTCATTTGTGCCAGAAATAGATTTGCACATCGAAATGCTGCACAGCGACCCACATCATTTGACAAATGAAGAAATTGTAGGCGTTCAAATAAAGTCTTTTGAATCCTTTTTAGCCAAAGCCATCCGTCTGAATGTCCCGAAAGTGTATGTGATTCACGGCATCGGCAAAGGACGCTTGCGTGATTTGATAGCGGCAAGACTAAAACGAAACCCCAATATTTTGATGTTTAAAAATGAATACCATGAAAAATATGGCTTCGGCGCAACGCAGGTTTGGTTGCGGTAATTAACAAAAGGAGGGATAGAACGACTTCGTCCTACCCCTCAGTAAATTTGTTGTTTTTTACGCCGCTTCTGCTAACTCTTTATCTTTTCGCGCACGAACATCAATATAAGGCTGAGAAGATTCCCCCTTCAATTGGTGATAAAGAATTTCTTTCGCACGGAATAGCTGCGCTTTGACCGTACCAAGCGGTAAGTTCAATTCCGTAGCAATTTCTTCGTAACTCAACTCCTCGTAATAGCGCAATTCAATCATCGCACGATACTTAGAACTAAGCGTTTGCACAAGATTCCGCACATGAGAAATCTTTTGGTCGTGCATCATCGCCTGCTCAGGATCTGGCTCATGATCCCGAATGCTGTGTGAAAATTCAACGTTGGTCTCCGACGTAATCGTGTCATCCATCGAGTACGTTTGAAGGCGTTTTTTGCGCACGTGGTCAATGCAATTGTTGATGGCAATTTTGAAAAGCCATGTCGAAAATGCATAATTGGGTGCATAGCTGGGCAACTTATTAAATGCCTTGCCGAACGCTTCCATGGTCAAATCATCCGCATCATCGCGGTTATTGACCATCTTGTACATCGCATGATACACCGAGTGACGGTAGCGATTCATAAGCGTTTCATACGCTTGTTGGTTGCCATTAATGGCTTGAACGACGAAAGAATAATCGTCAGTTGCTCTTAGAGACAGTCTGCTGTGGACTGTGGCTGCTGTTGCTGTCATGGGTTTGGCTTCAGATTCAGTTTGAATTATTACCACTTTCGTGGCGTTGTTCTAAGGATAATGTTTGAAGCAAAGACGAGATAGAAAAAGACATATAAAATATCAAGTAGAGGTATCCACCGCAAAAGCCGCTCTTCGTGCAACTTTCGTAAAATTTTTGCGTAAACTGTCCATATCAATATCGTCCGTACTACGATATTTGCTACAGCAAACATCGTGCTAATTTTTACATACGTTGCCAAAAACAATGTCACAAAGAATAAAAAATGTGATGCCGATACCAATCCTAGTAATATTTGATGTTTTATCATGTATTGATTTCCCACCGATAAATGCCTCTTTTTTTGGGTGAAGTAGCTATTCCATTGAGTTTTCGGTTCTGAAACCATAAATGTTTGCGGCAGCAAAATAATTGAAAAATTTTTTTGTGTAATAACCTGATTTACAAATAAGTCGTCGTCACCCGATGCCAAGTCTTCGTGTTTTGAAAATCCATTAGCTTGTTTATATAATTTTTTGTTGTATAAAATATTTCTACCTACACCCATATAAGGCTGTCCTATCAATGCAAAACTCAAATATTGGGTTGCTGTCCATACTGTTTCAAATCTGATGAATTTATTGAGCAAACTATTGTCACGTTTTGTGTATGGTGCATAACCCAACACCATTTCTTTTCCTTCCGAAATACCCGACATCATACCTGAAATCCAATTTTTACTGAGGGGAGTACAATCTGCATCAGTCATCAACAACCACTCGTGCGTGGCGTTGTCAATACCTACTGCCAAAGCCCCTTTTTTGCCAATCCGTTTTTTTTCTAATAAGGATACAATTTTAAGGTGTGTATATTGTTCTGATAGTTCATTTAGAATATCTAAACTATCGTCCGTAGAGGCATCATTGACGACAAGGACTTCAAAATTGGGATAGTCCTGTTCGAGGATTTCAGGTAGGTTTTTTCGCAAATTAGCGGATTCATTTCTGGCACAAATAATGACAGAAACCGCTTGTTGTGACTTAGGAAAATCGCCTGTTTCTGCTAAGCCCAAATGTTTTTTTTGATTAAACATTGCCAAACGTGAAAATACGAAAAGCCAAAAGACATACTGCACCGCAGCCGCACCGTAAAAACTATACTCTAAAACGGGTGTAAAAATTTCCATAAAATATGATACTTATTTCAAGATTGAATGGGTAAAAGTAGGCGGTTTCACGCTCTTCTCAAAAGAATCGCCTACTTTTACCATGCCCGATTTCAGACATCCATTTTTCATAAATCAACTCAAAGAACATGACATTTTTTTTAAAATTAAAACATTGGCAACTTTTCGTTTTGCTCATCGGCATACCTATCATTTTAGAATTTCTGACCGTTGGTTTTATTTTTTCTGCTGACGATTTTTCAAGCGGTTTACAACGTTTTTTAAGCATTTTTCCCGTTTTGATGATGCTATATGTTGCCATTTTGTTCGGTTGGTTGTGGTCAGTAGGCGTTTTTTTATCCAAAAAACTGCCTTCCGATGCGACTATGCCCACCAGTATATTCAAAGGAGCGATTATCATTCCGACGCTCTATATTATGTTTCTTTGTTGGTTTGTTGCCAAGCTGATCTGGGGCAATGAGATGTCGGAGCTATTCCTCGATGAAAACCTTTCTGTCATTTTAACGGCTCATGTTACATCTGCGGCTTGCATTTTCTACGTTTTGTATTTCAACGCCAAAGCTTTAAAATCAGTTGAATTGCAACGTCCAGCACTATTGGGCGACTATGTCGGTGAGTTCATTTTGTTTTGGTTTTTCCCTGTGGGTGTCTGGTTTTTGCAACCACGTATAAATAAGCTGTTGAACGAGCTAAATACTGTTGAGGAACGAAATCCCGATACAATCGGGAAGGGGGGGAATTTTGTTTGAACTTTTGTTAATTTTGCGATTTAAATTAAGGTATAAAAATTTTACCAACAAAAAGGCAAACACTTCATTTTGGTACAAGCGTTTAAAAAATAATTTATAAATCAATAAAAATCAATAAACTATGTTTTTTCTACAAGCAGGTGGTATGGGCGCAATTGTCCAATTTGCCCCTTTAGCGATGATACTCGTCGTATTTTACTTCTTTATGATTCGTCCACAAATGAAGCGTCAAAAAGAGCAAACATCTTTTGCTGACTCGCTTGAAAAAGGCAGAGAGGTCGTAACAGCATCGGGCATGATTGGCAAAATCAACAAAATTGACGGACAAGTTGTGACGCTTGAAGTCGCTAATAATACATTCATTCGTGTAACAAAAGCTTCGATTTCAAAAGAAATGACCGAAGGCTTTTCGACACCAAAGGTTTAAAAATGACCATAAAAACGCCCAATTTCAGGCAGTTTTTAACCCACGAAAGGGTTGTGCTGATGGCATGTATCGGCATAGCCCTTTTCTTTTGGGTCCTCAATCGGTTATCCAATTCTTTCAAAAAAACAATACCTATAAAATTGGAATATGTTCTGCCTGCTGGTAGAGCATTCTCTGTTATCCCCCCTCAATATGCACAGCTTATATGGCAAGGAACGGGTTGGGATATGTTAGCGGGGTACGAACAGTACGCCTTTATCCAAGTCGGCAACGACAGCATCCAGCGTCTTTCGCTCAAGGATATGATGGTTCAGCAATTTGGCAACGACATGTTAGGTGTGAGCCCTGAACAAATAACTCTTTTTAGTGAAGTGTCCAAAACGGCTTCCATCCGTGTCGAAGCGTTAGCAAAACTCAATTTTGTAAATGGTTACGAACTCGCCGACAGCATCGAACTAACCCCCTCAGTGATAGAAGTAGAAGGACCTCGTACCGCCATTGACCGCTTGATTGCTATTCAAACTGACACTTTACGCTTTGATAAGCTCAAAGATTCTGTCGTAACGACCATAAAATTGCGCCCCCCCCCCCTGTTCAAGCTAAAGCCCACAGAAATAAAAGCAAAAATAAAAACCGAGCAGTTCACGGAAAAATTGCTTTTTATCCCCATTGTGGTCAAAAATGCACCACAAAGCTGGCGTATTTTTCCAAACAAAATCAAATTGGAGTGTACCGTTGCATTAAGCCAATATCCCTTTATTGATGCCGACAAATTTGTCGCAGAGGTTGATTTGAAAAA
>JAYTUR010000124.1:0-2692 GCA_043744475.1 Saprospiraceae bacterium
GCAGCGAAAAAGAGCCAGTAATATCTCCGAACTCACGTTACTTTAGTTATTGGTGTATTGGTTACTGGTTATTGGTGGAAGTAACTTATTGACCAATACACCAGTAACCAATTACCTACCTTTTTTTATCATTCCATTTCCGTGCGAGCGACAAACCATAGAAAAAAAAGTAATCATTGTTACCTGGCGTACCCGCAATGCTCACACCGTCGAGGTAATCCGTAGAAGTAATATAATATGAACCTTGAAGTGACAAAGACCATTCAGGAGACATATCAAAATGAAGCCCAATACCTAATGGAATGGTTACTATAGCTTTAGGTATTTCAGCGTTTTTATCAGGTGCATTTTGAGCAAAGCCTTGTACTTTAGGGTTAAAAAAAGTGAAACCTACACCGCCAGAAAGAAAAACATTCGTTCGAGGGATAAAATCAAAATCCAAGTTATAACCTTTCTTTGCAAAAGGAGCATAATCAAAAGCCGCTCCAATGAATGTAATGGGTGATGTGAATTTTAAACCGCGTTGTTGGCGGTCAGGATAATTGGCATCATTACCTGAAATTTCACCCATTTGTATTTGACCTTTGACAGAGATTTTTGGATTGTCAAAACGTTTTGCGATAAAAATACCATAGGCAATATTGATTTCTTTTGTATCAACATAACCTTTAACCAAATCGCCTTGATAATTCATGAAGCCGAGGGTCATTCCCGCGGACATTTGGGCATAATTGAGATGAATAAAAAAGAAGTGAACGCAGAGTAGAAGTAAGAATTTTTTCATATTCTTTTATCGGTTTTAAATAATGAGAAATATTTTTTGCTTTGAAATGATGCTTAAATGAACAAAGTTTGTATTTTTTTTTCAAAAAACGCTGTATTTTCCCTTTGTTTCGTTGTTTTAGTAGATAAATTGAGATTCAAATATCTCACCACAATTTTAATTTATGACCGATAAAATTATTCAAGTCACGCAACGCACTGAATTATTGCCCATAATGACAGATTCTGCTATCGAAGGCGGTGTTTTTCTTGTTGACAAACCGTTGGGCTGGACATCGTTTGCGGTGGTCAATAAACTCCGTCATCGGTTGACACGTTTGTATAAAAACAAAAAATACAAAGTCGGTCATGCAGGTACGCTCGACCCTCTGGCAACTGGTTTGCTCGTCATTTGTTTTGGCAAAATGACGAAACAGATTGATTCATTTATGGGTTTGCCAAAGGCTTATACAGGCATTATAAAATTGGGTGAAACAACGCCGAGCTACGATGCAGAAACCGAGGTCAATGAGCGTTTCCCAATCGAACACATCACCCCCTCAGTATTGGAGGCTGCACGACAAAAATTTTTAGGTGATATTGACCAACTACCACCCATTTTTTCAGCTATCAAAAAAGATGGTAAAAAATTGTACGAATCGGCTCGAGCTGGTGAAACGGTTGACATACAATCCCGCCAAATTACAATATATCAGTTTGATATTCAACAAATTACGGAATCTGAAATTAGCTTTTATGTCCGTTGCTCAAAAGGCACGTATATTCGCTCTTTGGCTTTTGACTTTGGTAAAGCCTGTGGCAGTGGTGGTTATTTGACAAAATTGTGTCGGACAGAAATCGGTGAATTTCAAAATGAAAACGCTTGGCAATTAGAAGATTTAGTTACAGAACTAGAAAAAATTGGTCAAAAATGACCCCCTCAGTATTTTTTAGTCTGAACAAACATTTTATTAGAAATGAAACAAATACGTGTAAAAATACAAATTCTACTCTTGCGCTCATATCTCAATACAGTTGCGCTATTTTCTGAACTCAAAGCGGGTCAATTGACAGCAGAGACAATTTTCAAGCCTCGTAAGGGCAGATTAACTGATGAAAATCGCCAAATATTGAGCGATGCAACTTGGGAAACGCTTGTGCTAAACGATGTAAAAATCCAAACATATCGTTGGGAAGGTGGTAAAGAAACTGTCTTGTTGGCACATGGTTGGGAAAGCAATGCCGCACGATGGACGGTTTTGGTCAATAAATTGCGTAAAAACGGTTTTACAGTTGTGGCACTCGATGCGCCCGCGCATGGCGAGTCAGGTAGTCAATATTTCAACGCCTTACTCCATGCCGAAATGATTGAAGTCGCTGCTAAACGTTTTGTCCCAACTGCATTGGTGGGTCATTCTGCAGGAGCATTTGCAACGGCTTATTGCGCTATTCACTATATACACCCCTCAGTAAGAAGGCTTGTTTTGTTGGCAACACCGTCGGAATTAAATCAGATTTTCGACAAATTCCTTGATTACGTTAAAGTATCCAATAAAGTACGCCGTGGCTTTTACAATAAACTAAAACAGCGATTTGGTCATCCCATCGAATACTTTTCTATAAAAGAACTCATTAAATCCTTGACAATCAAAGGTTTAATTATTCACGACAAAAAAGATGACATCTGTGCTTTTTCTGATAGTGAATACATTCATGCCAATTGGAAAGGCTCTGAATTGGTCGCTACTGAGGGGTATGGTCATACCTTACGACATGAGAAAGTTCTGACTGCGGTCGCTGAATATTTGACAAAAGAATTATCCTAAATAGCTACATTTGCCGCTTAAATAGAGATAAAATGACAAAAAAGCGTCCCGTTGGCATCATTGGCGCAGGTAGTTTTGGCATCGCCATTGCAAAATTGTTGGAA
>JAYTUR010000125.1:0-2691 GCA_043744475.1 Saprospiraceae bacterium
AAGTCTTTTTGCCGTTGAAACAATGTCAATATTACCCAAATCCGTTTTTTCTGAACCTGTAATACGAATGGGTTTGCTGACGACAGAATATCCAATGAAAGAACATTGAAATATATAATCGCCTACATTAATATTATCCAATGAAAATTGTCCTTTTTCATTCGAAACAGTTGTTTTAACGATGCTGCTATCCGCAGTTTTTAAGAGTTGCACGCTGGCAAATTCAATCGCTTGCTTCGATGCTTTATCCACCACCGTTCCTAAGAGTATTTCTCCTTTTTGTTGCGCAAAAAGACAGCTTGAAAACATAAGAATGGGAAGAATGGAAATAGTTTTTTTTATAGTCATATCGCTGGTCATTTTGAAAAATTCGCGACAAATATGAAGAGTGATTCTGAAGCAAAATTGTAGTTACAGCAATTAGTGAAAATTGTCAAAGAATCGGAAAACAAAAATTTTATTTAAGAATTTGCTTAATTAATTAAATAGTTATAAATTTGTAAAAAAATTAAAAACAATGCCTAACGAAACTGAAAAAACGTGTATTCGCCTTTTTGCCGATGTCGGTCAAATTAAAGTCTGTCGCGATAATTTAAAGGCGGTTGAACCTTCTTTTATTCGATTAGCCCAAATATTGAGTTTAGCGGCTAATGATGTACGTTTAAAAATCCTGTATTTATTGAATACTGAGGGGGAGCTTTGTCCTTGTGATTTGAGCGATATTTTGGGTATGACTGTACCCGCGGTGTCTCAACATTTACGCAAACTGAAAGATGTCAACGTTATTCAATCTCGACGCAAAGCGCAAACTATTTTTTATAGCCTTGCTGCCGAACATTTAGATATTATTAGTCCTCTTTTTCAACACATTTCTATTAATCAAAATTTGGATATTGCTTATGAAAATCACTGAAACTACGGTCTTTGCACCTGTTTTGACTGCCTTTGCGTCGTCTCTTTGTTGCATTATGCCTGTTGTTGCTTTTTTAGCGGGCACAAGTGGGTTGGCAGCCTCTTTTTCATGGATTGAACCTGCCCGACCTTATTTAATCGGTGTTACTGCCCTCTTTTTGGGTTTTGCATGGTTTCAAAAATTTAAACCCGCAACAGTAACAGCCGATGACTGCAATTGCGCTACACCGCAAAAAAAATCTTTTTTGCAATCAAAAATCTTTTTGAGTCTTATCACCGTTTTTGCCGTTTTGACCACTGCTTTTCCTTATTATGCCGATACTTTTTTTCCAAAAAACGACAATAAAACGGTTCTAATGACTGATAAAACAGCGATGCAAAAAACCGTTTTTACCATAGAAGGTATGACGTGTACAGGTTGTGAAGCTCACGTGATGAGTGAAGTGAGCAAATTACAAGGTATTATGGATGTGTCCGTTTCTTACGAAAAAGGCAACGCTATCGTGTCTTTCGATAAAGCAAAAATTAATACTGACAGTATCATAAACACTATCAATTCAACAGGTTACACAGTAACAAAAACAAGTATCCAATGACAACACAAACGATTATTTTGCAATCTACTATCACATGTCCACATTGTCAATTCTCAAAAGAAGAAACGATGCCCATCGATAGTTGCCAATTTTTTTATGAATGTACTCAATGCAAAACACTTTTGAAGCCCAAATTAGGCGATTGCTGTGTGTATTGCAGCTATGGAACGGTGAAATGCCCACCGATGCAAGACAATACAAAAAAGAGTTGTTGTGCATAAAAGGTGAAACTTCAAAAGCAGTTTTCAATTTATGAAAGTATAGTTGAGGGTTGAAAATAGACTTTGAAAGAGTGAGAATTGTCTTCAAACAGGTAATCCGTTTGCCACCTTTGATTATCGGCAATTTGCTTTACCAAAGCCAAGCCCAAACCGAAGGAAGTGCTTTCTGCATGGTCTTTAAAAAAGCGATGAAAGATTTTAGTTTTATCTAAAGCGCGTTCTTTTTTGCCTGTGTTTTTAATGAGAAACGCTTGATTTTCTAATAAAATATGGATTTGTCCGCCTTCTTTGTTGTGTCGAATCGCATTGCCAATAAGGTTTGAGACTAAAATATCGGCTAAAACGGGGTTTATACTGAGGGGGGGTATTTGGGATAGTTGCGTTTCAACGGTGACGTTTTTATCTTGAATTAAATCATTAAATTGATTCAACTTTTGTTCAATAAGTAATTTAAAATCAATGAATTGCGTATTGCTGTACTGCTGATTTTCAATTTTTGACAATAATAATAAGGTTTGAGAAAGACGGGATAAACGAGTCGTTTGTTGGTATAAATCGCTCAAAACGCCGCTTTGTTTATTCGTCAAAGTGTCGTCTTGAAACAGGTTTTCCAATTTGGATTGCATGACCGTTAAAGGTGTTTGCAGTTCATGTGAGGCATTGTCCGTAAATTCTTTTAGGTTTTGATAATCCTGCTTCAAGCGGTGCGTCATTTTTTGAAGCGTTTCATTTAATTCTTTAAATTCGTCAATATCCGTTTCTTTAAAATTCAAAGGATTTGGGTCGTTTATGTCCACCGCTTTCACTTGTTTTAAGGTATCATAAAACGGTTGCCATATTTTTTTAGACACCAAACGATTGACAAAAAACAGCATTAAAATCAGCAAAACCACGACCAAAAGCGTCATTGTCAAAATAGCGAACACCATATCTTCTGTTTCAAGGCTCGATTGTAGGAGGCT
>JAYTUR010000126.1:0-2689 GCA_043744475.1 Saprospiraceae bacterium
TTATTTGACTTGTTATACAATTCAATAAAGCGGCTTCCACCTGTTTCTGGGTTTGTTAATATTTCATTGACAATCACTTGATTAAGAGTTGGTGTCTCCGGTTTTTTTATCAACAGCGTGTCGGGTTTTTGTAAGGCTGTCTTGTCAATACAATCTTTAAGAGTTGGTTTGACTATCAATCTAAAACTATCTTTTAAAGGAGGGCTAAAATTTAATTGTATCGAATTGAAAAGAATAGAGTTGTCTATCGTTATTGAATCTATTTTATAATTTGAGGAAAACAATTGATAATGCGCTTTATCTGCAAATCCCTTTCGGCTTAAGCTTTTATTGAAAACAATAACAACTGTCTTATTATCATTTTTTAAAAAATATCTATCAACTTCTAATGGTTCATTGTCAATGATCTTTGATGAATCTGAATTTAACTGACCCGGTGTACCACCATTGGGATTATTTGATGCCATCCAACCCAACGGGTTACAAGGCGTATTGACATTGATACGTTCAAAAGAATAGCCACCAACGGCTTTTTTTGAATCTTGATATAAATTCAAATCATAGGTTGCCGCATCAATAACAGTATCTTTTTTAGGAATTTTGTTGGTAACAAGATAGAATGAATCTTTTGAGTTGGTTAATGCACCCATTTTTGAGAGTTCAAGAGTATCGCCAAATTTTCGGAAATGAATGTCAGATGCCTTTTTGTATATAATTTTATACTGATACGGCTTTAAAATACTATTATTACCTGTAAGCAAAGTCGTATCTTTCCCATTCATGATTCTATAATCTTTCAAGTCGAAAGTCTTATTACTTCGATTATAAAGTTCAATGTATTCAACTTCAGGAAGTCCGCGTGAAGGCGTTGGGTCAGCCATAAATTCGCTAATGATAATATCGTAAGGTTGAGCGTTAGAAATTGGTTGCCCAAAAACACCCCCCCTCAGTAAAAAGAGGCAAAAGACAAGGAAATAGTAGCAATTAGGTTTAAAACAGGGCGTATACATCGTTGTGCGTTCGTTGTAAGTTCAATAGCTTAAGAATTGTCAAGACAAACATACATTTTTTTTGAGAACAGAGATAAATATTTGATGTAATTTTGCCGCACAAATTTTAGGTTTTTACCAATTTTTTATCAATTATTAAAATTCAACTAAAAATGAGAGTAGCAGTCGTCGGTGCCACTGGCTTGGTGGGCACACAAATGTTGAAAGTGTTGGAAGAGCGCAACTTCCCCGTTTCAGAACTAATCCCTGTCGCATCAGAAAGAAGTGTTGGCAAAACAATTACGTATAAAGGAGAGTCTTTTTCTATCGTTGGTTTGGCAACTGCCGTTGAGATGCGTCCGGATATCGCCATTTTTTCGGCAGGTGGCAGTACATCAACAGAATGGGCACCCAAATTTGCAGAAGTTGGCACAACAGTTATTGACAATTCATCAGCTTGGCGGATGGACCCAACTAAAAAATTGGTCGTTCCAGAAGTCAATGCGTCGGTTTTGACAGCAGAGGATAAAATCATCGCTAATCCGAATTGCTCAACCATTCAGATGGTGGTCGCTTTGAAGCCTTTGCACGATAAATATAAAATCAAGAGGGTTGTCGTTTCGACTTATCAATCGGTAACGGGCACTGGCGTAAAAGCCGTTCAACAGATGGAAAATGAAAGAAATGGCATTTTTGATGGCGAAATGGCTTATAAATACCAAATTGACAAGAATGTCATTCCTCATATTGATGTGTTTCTCGACAACGGCTATACGAAGGAAGAGATGAAAATGGTTAAAGAAACCAATAAAATCATGGGTGATGATTCGATTCGGGTAACTGCAACAACCGTTCGTATTCCTGTTGTCGGTGGTCACTCTGAATCTGTAAATTTGGAGTTTGAAAACGAGTTCGACCTCGCTGAATTGCGACAAATCCTTGAAAATACTGAGGGGATCATTGTTGTTGACGATGTCGCAAATTTCAAATACCCGATGCCTTTGGATGCACACAACCGCGATGAAGTCTTCGTAGGTCGCCTTCGTCGCGACGAATCGCAGCCAAAATCATTGAATATGTGGATTGTAGCGGACAACCTCCGCAAAGGTGCGGCGACAAATGCCGTTCAAATTGGTGAATATTTAATCAAAAGTGGCATCCTTAAAGCGCAAGCAGAATTGGTGTAAGCTATTGATTTTGAGTAAATTAAAACGCCTTTCGATATTGGTCGGAAGGCGTTTTTTGGTTTAATAATCCTGAACCAACACTTCAAGCGGAATATGTAGCATTTTATGCAAAGCGCGAATCATATCAAGCGTCAGTTTCCTTTTTTCATTTAACACTTCACTCACACAGCTGTCGTAGCCGATAATCGGCACAAGGGCTTTGTTTTTCAAACCCAATTCCGACATTCTGATTTTAATGGCTTCAATAGGATGTGGCAAATCGATTGGAAAATGGGCTTCTTCGTAGGCTTCTATGAGCGTTGCTAAGGTATCGGCTTCATCACTTTCGGGCGTTCCTTCGGATGCATCGCTGATTGTTTCCAATCGTTTGACGGCAGTTTTGTAAGCCTCTTTTGTTGTTAAAGATTGTAAGGCGATTGTTCCAGTCATATTTTTTTTATTTTTAAATTTGAGTAGCATCAATTTTATCATATTCGGCATGAGTTCCGACAAAACGTATGAAAACTAATTTTT
>JAYTUR010000127.1:0-2689 GCA_043744475.1 Saprospiraceae bacterium
AGAAAGACGGCTCCGGTACTTATGACGCTCGGCTTGTTCTGAATGACGAATTTAAGATCCCATGTTTTCCAACATTTTCACGATGTTTTTATAATCCGATTTAGAAGAGGCGAGCCATTCGTCAACTTCCAATTTCTCGCGGACATCGCCTAATTTTTGAGTAAAAGCATCGCCCACTTGGTGCATCCGTTCTTGAATTTGCTCTTGGATTTGTTCCTGAATCTGTTGCGCTTGTTTTTTAGGGTCTTTGAGGGTGTCCATCACGAGTTTGGGTGTTTCGATTGCCATGCGTTTCCACAGGTCAAAGCTCTTGGCGATGATGCCTTTTTGTTCTTCGGGTGTTTTGTTTTCAACCGCTTGCACCGTCATATCTGTGAGCGATTCTTGAATGAACTGTATGACGTCATTGAACTTAGAAAAGTTCTTTTCATCCCCCGTTTGAACGTGACGTATATGACCGCGCCATTGTATTTGGGGTTCATTATCTTCATTTTGATAGATTTTTTGGGTAAATCTTAGCACAAATGAAGCCGTTTCGTCTTTTTTAGTTGCCATTTTTATTGATTTTTAAACCGACTGAATAGGTATTTTCGACCTTTCCAAAAGTTTAAAACTTTTGGAAAGGTGTTAAAATTAAAATATCACCACTCCTTTTATCAAGCCAATAGGGTTGTTATTACTTCAGAATAACAAAAAAGGAATACGGCAAAGGTAAATCAAGGACAGTACAAAGCCATCAAAAAACAGAAATTTAGCGAATTTCCGCAAAAGATAACCGTCCTTTTTTCAAAAAATCCTAACTTGCCACTCTGCTTTAAAGTAGGTATGATTAATATGAATCGTTATCAGACAAAAAAATATCAAGACGCAACATGAAGAAAAAACTCATGGGAATACTCGACAATCCCAATATCTCAGCCATATCAGGCATGGATGCCGCTTTTTTATATGCCGAATCGCCTACTAACCACATGCACGTCGGTTCAGTGATCGTTCTTGAAGGGTCAATCGCATTTGAAACATTCAAAAAAACCATTCTCTCACGTTTGCACCTCATCCCGAAACTGCGTCAACGCCTGATGTATGTACCCCTCAGTATAGATTATCCGTATTGGGTAGATGACCCTTATTTTGATATTGATTTACACGTCAATCATATTGCTTTGCCTAAATCGGGCGGTTGGCGCGAACTGCGTGAAACAGCATCAAGGATTTTTAGCGAGCCGCTTGACCAATCGCGTCCATTGTGGTCGTTCACATTTATTGAAGGATTAGATACCATTCCACAAGTGCCGCCCGGTTCGGTTGCTGTGATTTCAAAGATGCACCATGTTGCTATTGACGGCGTTGGTGGCGCAAGTATTTTAGGACTTTTGTTCGATTTAACGCCAGATGTTCAAGACATACCCGAACCAAGACCGTTCATACCACGCCCATTGCCCAATGAGTTGTCTTTGATAATGAAAAGTACACTCAGCTTTGCTGATGAACCCTTGAAATTCCCCCGCATAGTCGTCAATACATTGACTGCCACCATCAAAGCAGGTTTTTTGACGCGGGTACAAAAGCGGAATTTACCGACCGCACCTTTCACCGCACCGCACACCCCCCTCAATGGCATCATTTCAGCCAGACGTAAATGGAACACCGCGATATTGGCATTAGATAGAATATTAGCTTTGAAAAAAATCATGGGTACGACTATGAACGATGTCATGTTGGCGATATGTGCAGGCGCGTTGCGCCGGTATTTATTGGAAAAAGAGAAACTGCCAAACAAACCTTTGGTTGCCATGATGCCGATTTCGACCCGTTCAAATGACGATTCTGACGCACAAGGCAATCAAATCACGCCCATACTCATACAAATTGCGACCAATATAGAAGACCCGATTGAACGTCTGGAAGTCATCCACGAAAACACTTCGCGCGGCAAAGCCTATCATGGCGCAGTTGGGGCAAAAACTTTATCGAATATGGCAGAAGCTGTGCCTTTTGGCATTGCCAATCAGGCGGCACGTTTGTACTCGCGTTTTCATGTGTCAGAAATGCACAATCCCGTTTTCAACGTGACGATTACGAACGTTCCAGGACCGAATATTCCGCTTTATATGAATGGGCATCAAATATTGTCTATCATGGGTATGGCTCCGATTATTGATGGTATGGGATTGATTATCACCATTTTAAGTTATAATGGCTTGGTAACGGTGAGTCCAACCTCTGATGCCAATTCGATGCCTGATATTGATGTCTTCACCCGTTACATCAGAGAGTCTGCCAATGAATTGGAAGCCGCTATTTTAGCGCATCGCAAAGAAAAGACGGTTAAAACGGCGAAGAAAAGCGAAAAAGCAGAGTCCGATAAACTGTTTGAGGATTTGAAAAAGTTCTTAAAAAAACAACCGAAAACGGAAGAACCCAAAGGCGGTATCTATCAATTTAACGTCACGGGAGATGTGCCAACTGAATGGAAAATTGACCTCAACACTGTCCCTGGCACTGTCGTAAAAGGTACAGCCATCAGTCCAGATGTCTTGTTTACCATTGAAGATGAACACCTTATGAAGATAAAAACAGGTAAGTTGAATATCCAAACCGCTTTCATTCAAGGACGTTTGAAAATTGATGGCGATTTTGCACAAGCTTTGCGTTTGGGTAAAATATTAGGAAAGATGTTAAAAACGGA